>NZ_LZMG01000189.1:0-16107 GCF_001673615.1 Mycobacterium sp. 1245499.0 | reverse complement strand
ACTCTCGCTGATCAAGACGCCGCAATCGGCCATCCCGATTTACAACCTGAGCCAGGCCCGCGATTTCGCCCGCCGGTATCTGGTGCCGTTGGTGGTGCCGGCCCCGGCGACGACGCCCGGCTGAGGGCCGGCCGGACCGTCAGGCGAATGCCTCCACCGGCGGGCGAAATCGCGGGCCTGGCTCAGGTTGTAAATCGGGATGGCCGATTGCGGCGTCTTGATCAGCGAAATGATCAGCCGCCCGATCATCTCGCCGACGATCTCGGTGTCGAGATCGGCCGCCAGCTCGCCGCGCTCCTGCCAGCGGCGAAGCCACGTGGCGATGTAGCCGCGGGTCATGGCGATCAGGTTCTCATCGGTCAGGTAGGCGGTCAGCTCACCGGCGGCGGGTGATTCGCGGATGCTTCGGGTCAGCAGCTTGGGCGCCGAGGCTTCGTGAACGAAGGCGGCGAAGACTTCGGCGATCCCTTCCTGCGGTGTCGACGCCCGGCCGGCGACCTCGGAGACCAGCGTGCTGAGCCGTAGCGACTCGTCCATGATGGTCAGCCGCACCAGGTTTCGCTTGTGCCGAAACCGGCGGTAGACCGTGGCGACGCCGACACCGGCGGTGTCGGCGATGTCCTGCATGGTGGTGTTGGAGAATCCGCGCTCGGTAAAGCAGGTGCGCGCCGCGGTGACGATGGTGCGGGCGGTCGGATCGAGGGTGGCCAGGCCGTCGGGCACCAAGCCGAGCAGCATCGCGGGGTCTACCATCTGGCCTCCAGCCGATCGGGGTGTCACGACGATTGTGCGCTATCGGGCGCCGCCGGGCGCTTCGCGACCTAGTGTGCCGAATCAGGCCGGTCGGGCGCGGCGAAGGAATCCAGCAGCACCGAGCGATACCGGTCGCGCAGCCGCTCGTACTGGTAGCGGTTGTAGGCCAACGGCTCCAGGGCGAGCCGTCGGGGCAACCATCGCCAGCTCAGCTGCAACGCGGCAACGTAGACGGCGAACTCGAATTGCTCGCGCGCACCCCACCGCACGCCCAGCAGCTCGCGCATGGTCGGATGGGCGACCGCGGCGGAACACACGACCACCGGCCGCGACGCCAGCGTCGTCATCACCGGCCACACCAATCGCAGCAGTGGCCGAACTTGTTTGGCTACCAACAACTTCGGGATGGGCGGCGCGACGAAACTGCGATTGGCGAATTGCAGAAATTCGTTGTCCGCCAGGTCTTTCACGGCGACGGAGTCGTAGTACTCGAGCATGTCGTGCAGGGTCGCCGGCAGCTTCGCTTGCTTACTGGGCAATTCCAGGAACTGCAGTTCGCCCCGCAGCGTCTGGTAGACGACCTCCTTCTCGGCCGCGGTGAGCCGGCGACCGCACACCCGCAGATAGGCCTGATACAACAGGTTCAGGCCGCTCACCGCCACCCAGATCCACACGTCGGGATTCAGTGCGCTGTAACGGGTGTCGCTGAACGAGTCCTTGCCGGCGCCCCGCACGTCTCGATGCAGTCGCTTCAGGTCGGCCCGCGATGTCCGCGCGTCCGAACTGTCGCCGAAGGTCGCCAGGGCGGTGAACGCGAAACTGCGGATGCCACGGTCGGTGAAGTTGTCCGCGAACCGTCCGCTGCGGTCCACCGCCGCCGCGATTTCGCGGTGCGCCACCTGGTCTAGGGCGAGGCGGCCGAACGCCGCCGCCAAGGGTGAGCCCGCGAACCACCGCACGTCGTCCGCCAGTTCCCGGTGCGCCGCGTCCGGTTTCGACGCCGCGCCGGGCACGCTGCCATAAAAACTCGCCGTCGTCGTCATGCCGGTCCTCCTTGAGCTGGTCGGTCACACCACCGTCGCGCCGATCCGGTGACGCAATCGCATGTCCCACACCACCGCGTGTACGCCGAGGCGCACCAGGAACCGCGGTGTGAACAGGTCGAGCAGCCCGAAGATGCGCTGCCAGCGGTCGAATCGGCGTTGCTGCGCGTCCGACCAGGCGAACCCGAGCTTGTCGCGCAGCTGCGGGGGCAGGTAGCCCAGGGTCATGAAGAGGTTCCATCGGCCGAACAGCGCCGGGATGGGTGCGGGCAGGAAATCGAGGCGCGCGATGCCGGTCAGATAGCTGCGCATCCGGTCGTCGAAGTCGAGCCGATCGAGTTGGTCCTGCCAATAGCGGGCGGCTGCGTCCAGGTCGGCGGGCCACATGTCCCGCGGCACCTGCAGCGTGGTGGCGAACACCGACGCGGCCCGGTGCACCGCCTCGGGGTCGCGCCGTGAGCGGCCGCCCCGCAGCTTGCGGGTGTCCTCGAAGACCGCGGCCATGCAGGAGGCCACCCAGAGCTGCAGCGCGGGGTCGAAGGCGTTGTAGCGCACCGGGCTTTGCGGCCCGGAGCGCACCTGGACGTGTGCGGCGTTGACCGCGTCCCGATAGATTTTGCGGTCGTTGGCATTTCCGGCGATGGCCACCGCGATGTAGGTGAAGGTGGTGCGGGCCCTTTTGAAGGGATGCTTGTACAGGTTGCCGCTGTCGACCTTGCTCTCCATCACCCCATAGGCCACACCCGGATTCGCCAGTTGCATCACGACGTTCGCCGCACCGTAGGCCGGGGACAGCCACGGCGACATCTCCTCGGCCAGAAACGCCGTGTCGAGGGAATCGGTGTCCGCCCGCCGGGCGCCCCGATCCGGCGGCACCCTCGCGTCCTCCGGGCCGGTGGGCAGGGGATGGGCCATGCTGTGCCTTCCTGAATTAATTGGCAGCTCAGACGGATTCGAAGACCGGCTCGCCGCGGTGCGCCGCGGGGTAGCGGACCCTGGCGGGCAGCGCGCGGTCCAATGCCCGCACCGCGACCACCGCGCGCTCAAACCGCTGTTTGCGTTCGGCAGTCCACTCGATGCGCAGCCGTTCCCGGAGGGTCGCCGGCAACAGTCCGGCGGTGGTCAGCCTCAGCAGCGCGGCCAGCGGAGCCGCGGCCGAATTCCACACCAGTTGTGGCACACGCACGCCGGGCGGCACGGGCATCGGATAGCGGTCCAGTTCCAGGAGCAGTTCGGTCGCGGCGTTGCGTTCCAGACGGCGTTCGACGGTGTCGTGGTAGTAATCCCAGAACGCCGCCCGCGTCTGCGGGATCACCCGTTCGGGGATGCGCAGGATCCCCGCGACGTCTCGCCACTCGCGAAACAACGCGTCCTCGGTCGCGCCGTCGAGCGTCCCGCCGAACACCCGGCGCACGTCGGCGGCACCCGCATAGGTGGTGGCATGCGCCCACAGGTACGCGTCCGGATTCAGTGCGTGATAGCTGCGCCCGAGCGCGTCCATCCCGGAGATGTTGCGGTGCACGTCGCGAAGCCGCTGACCCTCGGCGACGGCGGCCTGCGGCCCGTGAAATCCGTGATAGCGCCGCACCGCGGCCAGTGTCCGCGAGATGCGCCCCCACCTGTCCCTGAGGAACTCCGAATGATCGATCACCCCGGCGCCGATCACCGGGTGCGCCACTTGCAGCAACAGCGTCGCTCGGCTGGCGAGCGGCATCCGCCAGTCGATGCCGCGCCGCCACGTCGCCGAACCGGGACCGATCGGGTGCAATGCCGGCGTCAGCGCCGGGCCGGCTGGTGCAGCGGACATCTTCGACTACGTCTCCCTCAGCCCACGCCTGATAGAAATCAAGGCGGATTCTATCGTGGAGTCTGGCACAGACCGCCGTCGTTGGACAGGGGCGGCGGCGGATTCATCCGGGATCGGCATCCGAACGCCGCACTGATCGCGCAACGACCGGGATCTTCGCTTTCGCGTCCCGCCGCATCGGCTACGAGCTGGGTGGGCCCGGCCGGTCAGCGCTGTCAGCTCAGAAAGTTGTTGACCGCCGACGCGAGGTCGGGGGCCGCCGACGTCGCGAGGTTCTGGTAGCTGCCGCCACTGAGTTGGGCGACCGCTTCCCAGGTCGCGCGGTCCGGGTCGGCCCCGAAATCGATGACGTTCACCGCGATGGGCTTGGCCGGGTCGGCACTCTTGCGGATGAAGTCCTGTAGCCCCGCCCCGTCCAGCGTCTGATCGGTGTGTGGCCCCGCGGTGATCAACAGGATCGAATTGTTCTGGCCCGCATGATAATTGGCCTGCATGTCCTGGTAGAGCATCCGCAGGGTGGTGAATGACACCGCGCCACCGCCCGACGAGTACTGCTTGTCCAGCGCGGCGGCCAGCGCGGCCGAACGCGGCTGGCCGTTAACGGGGTCGGACAACGGGCCGCTGGCCACCTCCGACCGGCCCTCGTGGCCGTCGAACGTCCACAGGCCCACCACCGCGGACGCGGGCAGCGCCTTGATCCGGTCCTGCAGCGCCCCGATCACGTTGGCCAGCCGGGTTTTTCCACCTTCCTGACCGGGCATCGACTGGTCGAGCATGATGGTCGTGGCCTGCCCGCTCGACGGGCTGGCCATCGCCTCGGCGAGCGTGGCGCGCATCGCGTCGTCGCCCACCGACAGCGCCGCGGGCAGCGACGGGAAATTGGTGACCGGGCTACTCGGCGGTTTCACCCCGTTGACGCGGAAGCCGGCCTTGGCCAGCTTGGCCTGCTGGTCGGACTTGTGCATGAATCGCGAGAACTCGCTGGCCGCCGAGGCCTGTTCGCGGGTGAGCCACGAGCCGCTGAGCAGGACGGTGGGGTAGTCGGCAACCGCCGCGGACCCGGGCGGCAGCCAGAAGGCCAAGGCGCCCTTGGCGTCTGGCAACGATTGCCCGCGCTGGAACAGTTGCTGTTCGGTGGTGACCACCGCGTGCACCGGCGCGGTTGCGGCGTCACCGGGCTTCAGCAGGGTGTTCATCGCCTCGGTCAGCGAGTTGTCGGCCAGCTTGGGTTGCGCGCTCAACAGGCTGCGCACCGCGCCGGTGCCCTGCGTCACCGGCGCTCCGGGCGGCACCGACGCGGCCGCCACCGCCTCGCCGGCCAGAAACGACGCGTCCGCATTGCCGTTCATCGGCAGCGCCAGGCGCAGCGGGCCCCACCCCGGTAAATTCAGCCCCGCCAGTGCATTCGGATTAGTTTGCAGCCCGGGTAGCGCCGCCCAGTTCTGGTTGGCCAGGGCCGGCGCGAGTTGGGGACGGATGGCCAGCACCACCGGCGAGGTGGCCAGCGAATGGCTCTCGGTGACGGTCTTTTGCGCCGTGGCGCCGGCGAGTCGCGCGGCGGAGATCGAACTGCCCGGAATCCACAGCGCCGGCTGGCCGCCCAGTTCCGCGGGCCACTTGCCGATGAAACCGTTCAGCACGGCGTCGGAGTTGGCCGGCTTGACGCTCACCACCATGCAGCGGTCACCGATCGGCCCGGCGGATTTGTTGTAGCTCTCCGCGAATTGCCCGATGGCATCGGCGATGGACGGATCGGCCACGACGGGCACCGTTTCCTGACCCCCGACGCAGCCGCCGGCCGCCTTGTGTGAACGCTTGGACAACGCGTCACCGAAGAAGCTCCACAGGATGACCGCTCCCACCACGACCACGACCGCGACCAGCGCCACGATCACGCCGATGCTGACGCCGCGACGGCCGGCCTCACTGCGGTGACCGCCCCGCCAATCGCCGAGCCCGCGATGCCCGCCCCGGAAGAGCGACGGCGATGCGGCCGCCGGCTCAGGCTTCGACGGGGCCGCCTGCCGCGACGGGAACTCCGGGTAGTCGTCGGCGGCGCCGACTACGAAGGCATCCTCGGCCGGGTAGGCGTCGTCGGGGTGGCCACGCTCGGCGGAGTAGTAACCACTCTCGTCGGCATAGTCGCCCTCATCGGCGTAGTCATCGTCGTCCGAGTAGAGGTCGGCTTCCGAATCCGCGCCGGCATCCCGGCGGTGATCTCCTGCCTCGTGCCCTCGAGACGGCTCGTCGACGGCGTCGTCGCGAGATGGCTCGTCGAGGGAGTCGTCAGGGTCGGGCGCACTGTGCCTACCCATAGCAGTGCCCTCGGCCTTTCCGTCGATCCATCGTTAACTCGGCGCCGATCTTAGTCATCGGCGGCGCTATGCCACGTTTCGAACCCGAACTGAGCGCGGGCTCAATTCTGCGGGCCGGCTGCCTTGGCTTCCCGCCGACGGCGATGCAGGATCGGCTCGGTGTAGCCGTTGGGCTGCTGCGTTCCGGTCAGGATCAGATCCTGGGCGGCGAGGAAGGCCAGGCTGTCGTCGAAGTTGGGCGCCATCGGCTGGTAGGCCGCGTCCTTGGCGTTCTGCTCGTCGACCAGCGGGGCCATCCGCTCCAGGCTGGCCCGCACGTCCTCCTCGGTGATCACCCCGTGGCGCAGCCAGTTGGCCAGCAGCTGGCTCGAAATCCGCAGCGTGGCACGGTCTTCCATGAGCGCCACGTCGTGGATGTCGGGCACCTTGGAGCAGCCGACGCCCTGGGCCACCCAGCGCACCACGTAGCCCAGGATGGACTGGCAGTTGTTGTCGACCTCTTCGCGGATCTCCTCGGAGGCCCAGGCCAGTTCCTTGGCCAGCGGGATGGTCAGCAACTCCTCGATCTTGGTGCGCTTCTTGCCGGCGAGTTCCTCCTGCACGGCGCCGACGTCGACGTAGTGGTAGTGCATCGCGTGCAGGGTGGCCGCCGTCGGCGAGGGCACCCACGCGGTGGTCGCGCCCGCCTTGGGCTGGCCGATCTTCTGCTCGACCATGTCGGCCATCAGCTCGGTCATCGCCCACATGCCCTTACCGATCTGGGCCTTGCCCTTGAAGCCGGCCGCCAGCCCGATGTCGACGTTGGCGTCCTCGTAGGCCTTGATCCACGCGGTGCTCTTCATCGCGCCCTTGCGGATCATCGGGCCGGCCTCCATCGAGGTGTGGATCTCGTCGCCGGTGCGGTCCAGGAAGCCGGTGTTGATGAACACGACCCGGTCGGCCGCGGCCTTGATGCAGGCCTTGAGGTTGACGGTGGTGCGCCGTTCCTCGTCCATGATGCCGACCTTCAGGGTGCCCTGGGGCAGGCCGAGAACGTCTTCGACGCGGCTGAACAGCTCGCAGGTGTAGGCGACCTCGTCGGGTCCATGCATCTTGGGCTTGACGATGTAGATGGACCCGGTGCGGCTGTTGGCCAGCGGGCCGTTCGCGTCACCGGTCTTGAGCCCGTGGATCGCGGTCAGCCCGGTGAACAGCGCATCCATGATGCCCTCGAACACCTCTTTTTCTTCGTCGCCCTCGCTCCAGACGATCGCGTCGTTGGTCATCAGGTGACCGACGTTGCGCACGAACAGCAGGCTGCGGCCGGGCAGGGTCAGCTCGCCCTCGCCGTCGGGTGTCTTGTAGGTGCGGTCCTCGTTGAGCACCCGGGTGAAGGTCTTGCCGTCCTTGCTGACCTCTTCGGACAGGTCACCCTTGTTCAGTCCGAGCCAGTTGCGGTAGCCGAGCACCTTGTCGTCGGCGTCGACGGCGGCCACCGAGTCCTCGAAGTCCATGATCGTGGTGATGGCCGATTCCAGGACCACGTCCTTGATGCCGGCCGAGTCGGTCTTGCCGATCGGTGATTCCGGATCGATCAGGATCTCGATGTGCAGGCCGTGGTTGACCAGCAGAACCGACCAGCTGGGGGAGCCGAGCTCGCCGGTGTAGCCGGCGAACTTCTCCGGGCTGGCCAGGCCGACGGTGCCGTCGGCGGTCGTGATCTTGAGCTGGCCGTCCTCGACGGACAGGCCCGTCGCGTCGGCCCACGACCCGGATTCCAGCGGCACCGCTTCGTCGAGGAACTTACGCGCGTAGGCGATCACCTTGTCGCCGCGGACCTTGTTGTAGCTCGAGCCCTTCTCGGCGCCGTCGTCTTCCGGGATGACGTCGGTGCCGTACAGAGCGTCGTACAGCGAGCCCCACCGGGCGTTGGCGGCGTTGAGCGCGAACCGCGCGTTGAGCACCGGGACCACCAGCTGCGGGCCGGCCGTGGTGGTGATCTCGTCGTCGACGCCGGACGTCGTGATGGTGAAGTCCTCGGGCTCGGGCAGCAGATAACCGATCTCGATGAGGAACTTGCGGTACGCCTCGATGTCGAGCGGCTCGATGACGCGCTGCCGGTGCCACTTGTCGATCTGGGCCTGCAGCTCGTCCCGCCGGCGCAGCAGATCCTGGTTCTTGGGGGTCAGGTCGGTGACGACCTTGTCGACGCCCGCCCAGAAACTGTCCGGGTCGATGTCGGTGCCGGGCAACGCCTCGTTGTTCACGAAGTCGTAGAGCACTCGGGCGACGCGCAGGTTCCCCGCCGACACGCGATCAGTCATGATTCTCCTCCATCACGGGCCGCACTGGACCGTCCATGGGCCGCACAGGCCCAGATTGGCAATGTCATAAGCCTACCGAGCGCAGCGTGGCGGGCGTTATTCGCCCGACCCGGCAGGCGCAGGTCAGACCGCGCTGAGCGCCCCAAGAACGACGCTGCGGCGGGCGCCGGGATCCGTGTCCAGCAACGCATGTTCCGCGCGCCCGCGGTCGCCCGCCCTCCAGCACTTTCTTAACTGGTAGCCGTGAAGATCATACGGGCTGCGCGCGGTCGTTCCGGCCGGCCAGTGCCGCTACGCCTCGCGCATGGTCCCGACGAGGTCTTCAACCAGGTCTTCCATCGCCACCATGGCGACCACGGCGCCGGTCTCGCCGGTCACCAACGCCAGATGGCTGTTGCTGCGGCGCATCCGGGACAGCGCGTCGGCCAGCGGCAGTGACCGGGACAGCCGCGGCAGCGGCCGCACCATCGCCAGATCGATCACCGTCCGCGGATCGTCGTCGAGCGTTAGCACATCCTTGATGTGCAGATATCCGACGAACACGCCGCTGACGCTGGCCACCGGAAACCGGGAGTAGCCGGTCTGGGCCAGGGCCTGCTCGACCGCCCCGACCGTCGGCCCCGAGCCCGCCGCGGCCACCGGAACCGCCTGCACCGAGGCGAGGGGGACGGCCACGTCACCGACCACGCGGTGGCGAATTTGCAGCGCCCGGGTCAGCCGGGTGCGTTCCTCGCGGTCCAGCAAGCCCTCGGACTCGGACTCCGCGATCATCTCGCTGAGCTCGACGGGTGAGACTGTGATCTCCAGCTCGTCCTTGGGTTCGACGCCGAACGCGCGCACCACCACGTTGGCGCATTTGTTGTAGAACACGATGAAGGGCCGGGCGGCCCGCACGTAGGCCAGGTACGGCGGCACGAGCAGCATCGCGGTGCGCTCCGGGCCGGCCAGTGCGATGTTCTTCGGCACCATTTCGCCCAGCAACACGTGCAGGGTCACCACGATCACCAGCGCGATCGCGAACGACAGCGTGTGCAGCAGTGCCGGATGAATTCCGGTCAGCCCCAGCGTCGTTCGCAGCAGATTGGACACCGCCGACTCCCCGATCCGCCCGAGCAGCAGCGACGCGGCCGTGACGCCCAACTGGGCACCGGCCAGCATCGACGGCAGTTGCTCCCCGGCGCGGATCACCGTGACCGCGGCCGCTTTGCCCTGCTCGGCCAGCGCCTCGAGGCGGTCGCGCCGCGCCGAGATCAGCGAGAACTCCGCGCCGACGAAGAACGCGTTCACCCCGATCAGCAGGCAGGCCAGCAGCAGGCCCATGGTGTCGCTCATCGGCGCCCCCCGGCGGCGGGGACCTCGCCGTGATTGCTCAGTTCGATCAGCTCCAGCAGGTCGATACGGCGGCCGTCCATCCGGATGACCGTCGCCTGCCAGCGGGTCACCGCGTCCAGCAGGCCGTCGGCGTCCAGCGCGGGCAGCTTGACCGTGTCACCGGCCACCGGGATGTGACCGATCTCGCGTAGCACCAGGCCGCCGATGGTCTCGTAGGGGCCCTCCGGCGCGCGGAAACCGATGGCGGTGGCCACCTCGTCGATGCGCAGCAGGCCCGAGACCCGCCAGCCGCTGCCGGCGGGCACCACGTCCGGGGTGGCGTCGTCGTGCTCGTCGCGGACGTCGCCGACGATCTCTTCGATCAGGTCCTCGACGGTCACCATGCCGGCGGTGCCGCCGTACTCGTCGACGACCAGCGCGGTCTGCAGGCTGTTGGCCCGGATCTCGGCCATCACCGCGTCGCCGTCCAGGGTGGACGGCACCTTCGGAACGGGTTGGGCCACCGTGACCAGCCGGGTGCGGGCCCGTTCGGTGCGCGGGATGGCGAACACCTGCTTCACGTGCACGATGCCGACCGTCTCGTCGAGGTCACCGTCGACGATGGGGAAGCGGGAGAAGCCGGACTCGGCGGCCGCGGTCACCAGGTCGGCGACCGTGTCGTCGGTCTGCAGCGCCACGATCTTGGAGCGGGGCGTCATCAGTTCCTCGGCGCTGAGCGTGCCGAATTGCAGCGAGCGGCGCACCAAGGCGGCCGTGGCGGCGTCCAGCGCGCCGCTGCGCGCCGACGAACGCACCAGCGACAGCAGCTCCTGCGGGGAGCGAGCCGACCGCAACTCCTCGGCGGGTTCGACGCCCAGCCGGCGCACGATCCAGTTGGCGGCGCCGTTGGTCAGGCGGATCGCCGGGGTCAGCAGCAGCGAGAACACCAACTGGGCGCTGACGACCGCGCGGGCCGTGGACAGCGGCCGGGCCACCGCGAGGTACTTGGGGACGAGCTCGCCGAACACCATCGACACCGAGGTCACGATCACCAGCACCACAAAGGCCATGAGCGCGTCGCCGACCTTGTCGGGTATGCCGATGGCATCCAGCCACGGGTGCGGCAGGTCGTCCACCATCGGATCGGTCAGGTAACCGGCCGCCAGGGTGGTGACCGAGATGCCCAACTGGGCGCCGGACAGTTGGAACGACAGCCGGTGGTGGGCGCGGCGGATCCAACGGTCCCGCCGACCACCGCCGCGGGCGTTGGCCTCCACCGCGCTGCGGTCGAGGGTGGTCAGCGAGAACTCCGCGGCGACGAAGACGGCGTTGCCGAAAATGAGCACCGCGATCGCCACAACGCTGATCACGGTGACGGCGACGTTCATGACCTACGCCGCCCCGGCGGGAGAACGCCGATCAGGAGAAAAGGCGCCGGGGGAGGCTCCGCATCGCGCGGTTCGTCGGACGGCCCGCGCGCCCGCAAGCCGATGGCCTGCACGGGTGCCTGCGGCACGTCGATCCTTTCGCTGCCAGATGGCGGGGCGGTCGCGGTTGCTTCCGTCTTTGCTGTCTTATGCTAGCCCGGCCCGCCGCCGCACGGCGCCGCCCGGCGCGGGGCATGCCGACCGCCTCGGCCCATCGGCCCGGCCCAACTATGGTATGGCTAACCTTACCCGGTAGGCTCTGCGCACTATGCCCGACGCTCAGACGCCGTCCATTCACGTCCTGCCGCGCGAACGCTTCGACATCCCCGACGAGGTGGCTCGCATCCCCCGCCCACCGGTTCCCACGCTGGATCCACCCTTCGCCATGCGCGTGGCGCAGCTCGAGGACGTGGACATGGTGACCGAGTGGATGAATCGCCCGCATCTGGCGCAGGCCTGGGAATACGACTGGCCGGCGCCCCGGTGGCGCCAGCACCTGAGCGCCCAGCTGGACGGGACATATTCCCTGCCGTTGCTCGGCAGCATCCGGGGCAGGGATTGCGCCTACCTCGAACTGTATTGGGGCGCAAAGGATCTGATCTCCCGTCACTACGACGCCGAGCCGTACGACCTGGGGCTGCACGCCGCGATCGCGGACCTGAAACTGGTGAACCGCGGCCTGGGCCCGATGCTGTTGCCCCGGATCGTGGCGAGCGTCTTCGCGCTCGAGCCCCGCTGCCGGCGGGTCATGTTCGACCCCGATCACCGCAACACCACCGCGCGCCGGCTGTGCGAGTACGCGGGATGCAAGTTCCTCGGCGAGCACGACACGACCAACCGGCGCATGGCGCTCTACGCGCTGGAAGCCCCGATCACCGACTCGTAGCCGCGGTAATCGGGCGCCATCGCGGCGGCCACCAACTCCCACAGCACCTCGTCGGTGCCGCCACCGACCCGGGCCAGCTTCATGTCGCGCCACCACGCCCCGAGCGGCGTCTCGTCGACGAGATATCCCGAGCCGCCGAAGATGTGCATGCACTCCGACATCACTTCCTCACCGAGGCGGGCCGCGGTCACCTTGACGCCCGCGGCGGCACGCAGCTCCAAACGGCCCTGCGCCGCAATGCCGTTCAGGCCGTGTCGCAGCAGATCGACGCGCGCCTGCAGATCCGCCATCCGCAGCCGCAACGCCTGATGCTCGAACAGCGTGTGGCCGAACTGGCGCCGAGTCATCATGCGGGCCAAGGTGATTCCGATCGCCCGTTGACACGATGCGGCGATCTGCCCGGCGATCGACATTCGTTCGTGCGCCAGCCCCCAGCTGATGGCGGCCAGCCCGGTGCCGGCCCGCGCGACCAGGGCATCGGCGGGCACCCAGGTGTCGATGTGCACGGCGGCGGTGTCCAGCGGCCCGGCGCCGAGCTTGTTGTAGGGCCGCTGCACGCTGACCTGCGCGGTGGGCACCGCGATCAGCGCGACGTTGCCGTGTTTGCTGGCCGCGTCGTGGTCGACGCTGCGGGCCACCACCAAGATGTGGTCGGCGATGGGGGACAGCGACACGAACTTCTTGATGCCGCGAACGTCGAAACCGCCGTCCCGAGAGGATATTTCGGTGCGAACGATCTGCAGGTCCGACCCGCCCGACTCCTCGGAGGCCCCGATGCACAGCACGGCCTGGCCGCGGATCGCCCGCTCGCAGATCTCCTTGAGGTAGTCCGACTTGCCGAATCGGCGCAGCACACAGATGGCCGAGTCGTGCAGGCTGACGCCGACCCCGATGCCGGCCGACGACAGCCCGCCCAGCGCCAGCGCCAGTTCCACCAGCCGGGCCACGTCGGGCAGCGGTCCGGTGCCCCACTTGTGGCTGAACACGCCGCAGGCGCCCAGGTGCTCGATCAGCTCACGCGGAAAGCGTTGCTGTGCTTCGGCTTCGGCTGTCCAGGCCAGCACCCGGTCGTCGAACGCGCCGGCGAGCAGGCGCCGGTAGTCGTCGAGGGTGGTGGCGGATGCCTCGGTCGGCATGGATGTTGTCGTCACTTAGTCCACCGCCTCTAGAGCGCGCCGGACTTCCAGCCGGCGCAGTTTGCCCGACGACGTGCGGGGCAGCGACCCCGGTGCCATGAAGATCACGTCGGAGGGAACGACGCCGCACCTGGATGCGACGCGCTGAATGATTTCGGCGCGGGCACCCGCCTGATCCGCCCCGCGGAATTCGGCCGCGACGATCAGGCCCGGGCGCGCGGACCGTTCACCGGTGCCCAACGCCACCACGGCGCCCTCGCGGACCCCGCGGACGCCGGCGGCGACCGTCTCGATCTCGGTCGGGAAGATGTTGCGACCCGCGAGGGTGATGAGCTCCTTGGCCCGGCCGCACACCACCAGCCCGGCTTCGTCGAAGAAACCGAGATCCCCGGTGGGAAGCCAGTTTTCGCGGTCCAGTGGCGGGTGGTCGCGGTACCCGTCCATCAGCGAGGCGCCCCGGATCTCGATCTCACCGATGTCGCCGTCGGCGTCGTCGTGCGGCGCGATGCGGATCTCGGTGCCCGGAATCGGCTGGCCCAGCACCGCGTGGCGACGCGTTCCGGTCTCGCCGGCGACGCTGGCGACGCGCAGCCCGGTGCCCGGCGCCGGTACGGTGACGGCGCAGGTCGATTCGGCCAGCCCGTAGGACGGGGTCGCGGCACCGGCGTCGAATCCGAACGGGGCCATCGCGTCGGCGAACCGTTGGAATCCCTCGCAGTCGACCGGTTCGCCGCCGTTGATGGCCACCCGCACCGCGCCCAGGTCGACGTCGGACACCCGGCGGGCATACCTGCCCAGCAGGTTGTAGGCGAAGTTGGGCGCGGCGGTGATCGTCGTCCGGCTCTCCGAGAGCCAACTCAGCCAGCGAAACGGCGAGGCGGTGAAAGCCGCCGTCGGCGCCAGCCATAGCGACATCCCGCCCAGCACCGAGGCGAGCAGGAATGACAGGCCCATGTCGTGATACAGCGGCAGCCACGAGCAGCCGACGTCGGCCGGCGTCACGCAGAGGCGCTGATTGAGGCCGCGCAGGTTGGCCAGCACCGCGCCCGCCGACAGCATGGCCGTCTTGGGCGAGCCGGTGGAACCCGCCGTTCCCTGCAAGATTGCCGGATTCCCGTCGGCGCCAACCGCGGCGCATGAGCGGCCCGTATCTGCCGCTGCGGCAAGGCTTTCGATGACGATGTCGCCGGGCGGATCCAGCGCCTGCAAGCCGTCCAGCTGCGAGCCGTGGCTCAAGACGGTGCGCACGCCGATGCCGCTGAACCGGGCCAGCGTCGAGGCCGCCCATTGCCGGCCTTCGGCGCCGCGCACCGGACCGGGCAGGATCGACACGGCGGCGCCCGCGAGCCAGGCGCCCTGGATGGCGGCGACGAATTCGAGGGTCGGCTCGCCGACCAGCCCAACCGCGGCCGGGCGCCCCCGATCGAGCAGCCATGCGGCGATGCTCTCGGCCAGCCCGTGCACTTCCGGCCAGGGATGGTGGCCCCACGTCGACGTCTCGCGGTCGAAGACAACCAGTTCGCTGGTGCCCGTGCGCATCGCGTCCGTCAGCGCAGCGGCCAGTTCACTCATCGCGGGGTTTGGCGGCGATCGCGGCCTGCAGGTCCGCGACCGTGTCGCAGCTCAGCAGTTCCTCTTCCGACAGCGAGACGCCCAGCCGCTCCTCGATCGCCACCATGCCCACGGCGAAGGCCACCGAATCCAGTCCGACGTCGTCGACCAGCCGGGCATCGGGCGTCACGCGGGCCGCGTCGACGTTCAGCTCGTCGCGCAGGATGCTGAGCAGCTCGGGGCTGACGTGGGCGGGGGAGGCCGAGGAGGTGGGGGAAGAGGAGGTCATGGCGCAGTAGATTAGCAGCCATAGTTAGGCAAGGCTAGCCTTACTATCGCGGTCACCACCCCTGCGGCAGCGGATGCCCCTCGGCGAAGCCCGCGGTCGACTGCACCCCGATCACCACCCGTTCGTACAGCTGCGCCAAGTTCGCGGCGCCGACATAGGTGCAGGTGCTGCGCACGCCGGAGGTGATGTGATCGAGCAGGTCCTCGACCCCGCCGCGGGCCGGATCCAGCCCCATCCGGGACGTCGAAATCCCCTCCTCGAACAGCGCCTTGCGGGCCCGGTCGAACGCCGTGTCCGCCCCGCTGCGCGCAACCACCGCACGCTTGGAGGCCATGCCGTAGCTCTCCTTGTACGGCTGGTCGTCGCGGTCGCGCATCAGGTCGCCGGGCGACTCGTAGGTGCCGGCGAACCACGACCCGATCATCACGTTGGACGCTCCGGCGGCCAGCGCCAGCGCCACGTCCCGCGGATGCCGGACACCGCCGTCGGCCCATACATGCCCACCCAGTTCCCTTGCCGCCGAAGCGCATTCGACAACAGCGGAGAACTGGGGGCGGCCGACACCGGTCATCATCCGGGTGGTGCACATCGCCCCCGGCCCGACGCCGACCTTCACGATGGTCGCCCCGGCGTCCAGCAGGTCACGGGTGCCGTCGGCCGAGACGACGTTGCCGGCCACCAGCGGCACCCCCAGCTGCAGCGCCGCGACCGTCCGGATCGCCTCGATGGTCTTGACCTGGTGCCCGTGCGCCGTGTCGATCACCAGCACGTCGATGCCGGCCTCGACCAGCGACCGCGCCTTGGCTCCGACGTCGCCGTTGATGCCGACGGCCGCGCCCACCCGCAGCCGCCCGCGCGCGTCGACCGCCGGGGTGTACAGCCCCGCGCGGATGGCGCCGGTGCGGGTCAGCACGCCGGCCAGCGTGCCGTCGGCGTTCGTCACCACCGCGACACCGAGGGGTGACTGCTCGAGCAGGTCGAAGACCTTGCGCGGCTCGGTCCCCACCGGGGCGCTGACGAAATCGGTCAAGGCGACGTCGCGCACCCGGGCGAAGCGGTCCACGCCCAGGCACGATGACTCGCTGACCAGGCCTAGTGGACGGCCCTCGAAGGTCACCACCGCGACCCCGTGCGCGCGCTTGTGGATCAGCGCCGTGGCGTCGGACACCGAATCGTCGGGCCCGAGCACTACCGGGGTGTCGAGCACCAGGTCGCGGCTCTTGACGAACTCCACCGTCTGCTGCACCGCGGTGATGGGGAGGTCCTGCGGCAAGATGACGAGGCCC
>NZ_LZMG01000188.1:0-9384 GCF_001673615.1 Mycobacterium sp. 1245499.0 | reverse complement strand
GGCGAAACGGAGCGCGACGCGCTGGCCCGCGAGTTGGCCGAGGAGTTGGGTCTTGGGGTGCGCGACGTCGCGGTGGGCGGCCGGCTCGGCGACGACATCGTGGTCGACGGCGGGTTCACGCTGCGCGCCTACCGCGTGCGCCTGGTCCGGGGCGAACCCGACGCGCGCGACCATCGGGCGGTGCGCTGGATCACCGCCGCTGAGCTGCACGATCTGGACTGGGTGCCGGCCGATCGCGGCTGGCTGGCGGATCTGATCGCAGCTCTCTAGGAGCTACCTCATAACAAGTCCACAGAGTTCCGGCAGCTTATGTACAGCCGCGTGACAGGTCCTCGCAGTGAACTGAATAGAACAATATGACTTGTAATAACGACGCCACACGAAGCTGCCCTGGATGTGCGTGCCGATAGCGAGCCGAATGCTAGTGCGGTCGCGGCCCCGGTGCTCCGACGGCCGGCATTGCGCTGCCCGAAAACCACTGCTCATGACGCCTTTTTCGAACGATCGCCCGCGCGCGGCGAACCGGATTTCACCCCCGACCCAGACCTATGCTGGTGCTGTATCGCTGCCCAGCCCGCGGGCCCGCCACGCCGAGCGCTGAGCCGATCCGAGCTGGTGCGGGCGGGCGGATCCGTGGGCTGACTGCCAAACACGACGCACCTGGGGTCGAACGCACGGCCCGGCGACGAGGCGCGACGCTACCGAATCGGAGGAGTACTTCTTGACTGTCACACCTCACATCGGCGGAGTGCTCGAGGAACTCCTGGAGCGCAGCGGAAGGTTCTTCACCCCCGGCGAGATCTCGGCCGACCTGCGCACGATCACCCGGGAGGGCGGTCGTGAAGCCGACGTGTTCTACCGCGACCGCTGGAGCCACGACAAGGTGGTTCGCTCGACGCACGGGGTGAACTGCACCGGATCGTGCTCGTGGAAGATCTACGTCAAGGACGGGATCATCACCTGGGAGACCCAGCAGACCGACTACCCGTCGGTGGGCCCGGACCGGCCCGAGTACGAGCCGCGCGGCTGTCCCCGTGGCGCGTCGTTCTCGTGGTACAGCTACTCGCCCACCCGGGTGCGCTACCCCTACGCCCGCGGCGTGCTGATCGAGATGTACCGCGAGGCCAAGGCGCGCCTGGGCGACCCGGTGCTGGCCTGGGCCGACATCCAGGCCGATCCCGAACGACGTCGTCGCTACCAGCGGGCCCGCGGGAAGGGCGGGCTGGTTCGGGTCACCTGGGCCGAGGCCACCGAGCTGATCGCCGCCGCCCACGTGCACACCATCAAGACCTATGGACCGGATCGGGTCGCCGGATTCTCTCCGATTCCGGCGATGTCGATGGTGTCCTACACCGCGGGCTCGCGGTTCTTCGAGCTGATCGGCGCCCCCATGACGTCGTTCTACGACTGGTACGCCGACCTGCCGGTCGCGTCGCCGCAGGTCTTCGGCGACCAGACCGACGTGCCCGAATCCGGGGACTGGTGGGACGCAGCGTATTTGATGATGTGGGGCTCCAACGTCCCGATCACCCGCACGCCCGATGCGCACTGGATGGCCGAGGCGCGCTACCGCGGCACCAAGGTGGTGACCGTGAGCCCGGACTACGCCGACAACACCAAGTTCGCCGACGAGTGGATGCCCTGTGCCGCCGGCACCGACGGTGCGCTGGCCATGGCGATGGGCCACGTCATCCTCTCGGAATGCTATGTGCAAAAGCGGGTTCCGTTCTTCACCGACTATTCCCGGCGCTACACCGACCTGCCGTTCCTGATCAAGCTCGAAGAGCGCGGCGACATGCTGGTGCCGGGAAAGAACCTCACGGCGGCCGATCTCGGGGAGGCAGTCGAGAACGCCGCGCTCAAGCCCGCGGTGCTCGACCAGATCACCGATTCGGTCGTCGTGCCGCACGGCTCGCTGGGATTCCGGTACGGCGAGTCGGGTGTCGGAAAATGGAACCTCGACCTGGGCGACCTGACGCCGGCGCTCAGCGTGCGAGACGCTAACGGGCGCAACGGAGATGATGACACCGCGCTCGTTCACCTGCCCAGCTTCGACACGGTCGACGGCGAGGGCACCACGGTGGCGCGCGGTGTCCCGGTGCGCCGGATCGGCAAGCACCTGGTGTGCACCGTCTTCGACCTGATGCTCGCCCAGTATGGGGTGGCACGCCCCGGCCTGCCCGGCGAATGGCCCACCGGCTACGACGACGCCACCCAGCAGAACACCCCGGCGTGGCAGGAGGCGATCACCGGCGTGTCGGCCGCCCAGGCCATCCGGGTGGCAAGGGAATTCGCGCACAGCGCCGAAGAATCCGGCGGCCGCTCCATGATCATCATGGGTGGCGGCATCTGTCACTGGTTCCACAGCGACGCGATCTACCGGGCGGTGCTGGCGCTGCTGATGCTGACCGGGTCGATGGGCCGCAACGGCGGCGGCTGGGCCCACTACGTCGGCCAGGAAAAGGTGCGCCCGCTCACCGGATTCCAGACGATGGCGATGGCGACCGACTGGGTGCGGCCGCCGCGGCAGGTGCCCGGCGCCTCCTACTGGTACGCACACACCGACCAGTGGCGCTACGACGGATACGGCGCGGACAAGCTGGCCAGCCCGGTGGGGCGGGGCAGGTTCGCGGGCAAGCACACCATGGACCTGCTGGCGTCCGCGGTGGCGATGGGGTGGAGCCCGTATTACCCCCAGTTCGACCGGTCCAGCCTGGACGTCGCGGACGAGGCGCGCGCCGCCGATCGCGACGTCGCCGACTATGTCGCCGAACAATTGGGCCAGCGCAAGCTCAAGCTCGCCGTGACCGATCCCGACAACCCGGTGAATTGGCCACGGGTGCTTACGGTTTGGCGGGCCAACCTGATCGGCTCGTCGGGCAAGGGCGGCGAATACTTCCTGCGCCATCTGCTGGGCACCGATTCCAACGCCTCGGCGCTGCCGCCGGAGGACGGCGTGCGGCCCACCGGCGTGACGTGTGAGGGCGACATTCCCGAGGGCAAGCTCGACCTGATGATGTCGATCGACTTCCGGATGACCTCGACGACGCTGGTGTCCGACATCGTGCTGCCGGCGGCCACCTGGTACGAGAAGGCCGACATCTCCAGCACGGACATGCACCCCTACGTGCATGCGTTCAGCGCCGCGACCGATCCGCCGTGGGAAACCCGTTCGGACTTCGACGCTTTCGGTGCGATCGCGCGCGCCTTCAGCGCCATGGCCAAGGACCATCTGGGCACCCGCACCGACGTGGTGCTCAGCGCGCTGCAGCACGACACCCCGGACGCGATGGCCTATCCCGATGGCACCGAATGCGATTGGCTGCACTCGGGTGCGACGCCGGTGCCGGGCCGGACGATGGGCAAGCTCACCGTGGTGGAGCGCGACTACGGCGCCATCTACGACAAGTGGCGGACCCTGGGTCCGCTGGTGGACAAGTTCGGCCTGACCACCAAGGGCGTCACGGTGCACCCGTTCCGTGAGGTCGAGGAGCTGGCCGCCAAGTTCGGTGTGCTCAATTCCGGTGTGGCAGCGGGTCGTCCGGCCGTCACCACCGCGTCGCGGATGGCCGACGTGCTGCTGCTCCTGTCCGGCACGACCAACGGGCGGCTGGCGGTCGAGGGCTTCCACGAACTGGAGAAGCGCACCGGTCAGCGGCTCGTGCATCTGGCCGAGGGCAGCGAGGACAAGCGCATCAGCTACGCCGATACCCAGGCCCGGCCCGTTCCGGTGGTCACCAGCCCGGAATGGTCGGGCAGCGAAACGGGTGGGCGTCGCTACGCGCCGTTCACCATCAACATCGAAAACCTCAAGCCGTTCCACACCCTGACCGGGCGGATGCACTTCTATCTGGCCCACGACTGGGTCGAGGAACTCGGCGAGCACCTGCCGGTGTTCCGCCCGCCGCTGGACATGGCGCGCCTGTTCGGCCAGCCGACGCTCGGGCTCACCGAGGATGGGGTCGGGCTCACGGTGCGCTACCTGACCCCGCACTCGAAGTGGTCTTTCCACTCCACCTATCAGGACAACCTCTACATGCTCTCGTTGTCCCGCGGTGGTCCGACGATGTGGATGAGCCCCGGCGATGCGGCGAAAATCAATGTGCGCGACAACGATTGGGTCGAGGCGGTGAACGTCAACGGCATCTACGTGTGCCGGGCAATCGTCTCGCACCGGATGCCCGACGGCGTGGTGTACGTCTACCACGTCCAGGAGCGCACGGTGGACACCCCGCGCTCCGAGACCAACAACAAGCGCGGCGGCAACCACAACGCGCTGACCCGGGTCCGCATCAAGCCCAGCCACCTGGCCGGCGGTTACGGACAGCACGCGTTCGCGTTCAACTACCTGGGTCCGACCGGTAACCAGCGCGACGAGGTCACGATCGTCCGTCGTCGTAGCCAAGAGGTGGTGTACTGACATGAAGGTCATGGCCCAGTTGGCGATGGTGATGAACCTCGACAAGTGCATCGGCTGTCACACCTGTTCGGTGACGTGCAAGCAGGCGTGGACCAACCGATCCGGCACCGAGTACGTGTGGTTCAACAACGTCGAAACCCGTCCCGGACAAGGCTATCCGCGCACCTACGAGGACCAGGAGCGCTGGCGCGGCGGCTGGATTCGCGACAAGAAGGGCCGGCTGCGGCTACGTGACGGCGGGCGGCTGCAAAAACTGCTGCGCATCTTCGCCAATCCGAAGCTGCCGGTCATCGGCGACTACTACGAGCCCTGGACCTACGACTACGAGAACCTGACCACCGCCCCGGCGGGTGACACCTTCCCGACGGCCGCGCCCCGAAGCCTGATCAGCGGTGAGCCGATGAAGGTTTCGTGGGGGCCGAACTGGGACGACAACCTGGCCGGGTCGCCGGAGATCCTGGCCGGGGACCCGATCCTGAAAAAGGTCAGCGAAGAGGTCAAGCTCTCGCTCGAAGAAACCTTCATGTTCTACCTGCCCCGGATCTGCGAGCACTGCCTCAACCCGTCCTGCGTGGCGTCGTGCCCCTCGGGTGCGATGTACAAGCGCAGCGAGGACGGCATCGTGCTGGTCGACCAGGACCGATGTCGCGGCTGGCGGATGTGTGTGTCCGGATGTCCTTACAAGAAGGTTTATTTCAACCACAAGACGGGCAAGGCCGAGAAGTGCACGCTGTGTTATCCGCGGATGGAGGTCGGGCTGCCGACCATCTGCTCGGAGACCTGTGTGGGGCGGCTGCGCTACCTGGGCGTGGTCCTCTATGACGTCGACCGGGTGCTGGAAGCCGCGTCGGTGGAAAAGGACACCGATCTCTATCCGGCGCAGTGCGAGATCCTGCTCGACCCGCACGATCCGGACGTCATCGCCGGTGCGCGCGCCGAGGGGATTCCGGACGAGTGGATCGAGGCCGCCCAGCGTTCCCCGGTGTACGCGCTGATCCACACCTACAAGGTGGCGCTGCCGCTGCACCCGGAATACCGGACCATGCCGATGGTTTGGTACATCCCGCCGCTCTCGCCGGTGGTCGACGCGGTCAGCCGCGACGGCCACGACGGGGAAGACCTCGGCAACCTGTTCGGCGCGCTGGACGCGCTGCGCATCCCGATGCAGTACCTGGCCGAACTGTTCACCGCCGGCGACACCGCCGTGGTCGAAGGCGTGTTGCGCCGGCTGGCGGCGATGCGCTCCTACATGCGCGACATCAACCTCGGGCGCGAAACCCAACCGCACATCCCGCATTCGGTCGGCCTGACCGAAGAAGAGATCTACGAGATGTACCGGCTGCTGGCCATCGCGAAATACGAAGAGCGCTATGTGATTCCGACAGCCTTCGCGCCGCAGGCCCGCGACCTCGAGGAGATGGCGGGCTGCTCGTTGACCGGCGACGGCGGGCCGGGCATGTACGAGTCCGATCCGGTGCCGGTGTCCGTGGAGACCTTCCACACCCTCAAGCAGCGCGGCTCTCCTGAACAAGACCCCGGCAACGGACGGCGGTCGACGCGGGTGAACCTGCTCAACTGGGACGGCGGCCAGGTGCCCGCCGGCATGTTCCCCGAAGGGCGGCAGCGATGAAGCTGCTTTCGGCGCTGCGCGAGCGTTCCACCACCCGGGCGATGCAGGATCGCCTGGTGTGGCAGGCGGCCTCCCTGCTGCTGGCCTACCCTGACGACGGGTTGGCCGGGCGCCTGGACACCGTCGAGGAGCTGCTGAGCCATGTCAGCGGTCCGCCGGCGGCGCTGCTGGGGCGGACGGTCGCGGCGCTGCGAGCGGTCGAGCCGATGACCGCGGCGATGGACTACGTCGCGACGTTCGACATGCGCCGGCGCGCCACCATGTACCTGACCTACTGGACCGCGGGGGATACCCGCAATCGCGGACGGGAGATGCTGGCGTTCGCCACCGCCTACCGCGAGGCGGGGGTACAGCCGCCGGGCGGTGAGGCGCCCGATCATCTGGCCGTGGTGCTCGAATTCGCCGCCACCGTCGATCCCGACGCCGGGCGGCGAATGCTGAGCCGGCACCGCGTGCCGATCGACGTGCTGCGCGGCGCCCTGGCCGACGCCGAGTCGCCCTACGAACCGACGGTGGCGGCGGTCTGCGCGACCCTGCCCGACGCGACCGATCAGGAAGTGCGCCGCGCCGAGCGCCTGGCCCAAGCCGGGCCGCCTGCGGAAGCCGTTGGACTGCAACCGTTTACCTTGACCGTGCCACCCCGCAAAGGATCGCCAAGTGTTTAGCAACGTCCTGTTCTGGGACATCGCGCCCTACGTCACGCTGTCGGTGCTGATCGTGGGCACCTGGTGGCGCTACCGGTATGACAAATTCGGCTGGACCTCGCGGTCGTCGCAGATCTACGAGTCGCGACTGCTCAGCATCGCCAGCCCCATCTTTCATTTCGGCATCCTGGCGGTGTTCGCCGGGCATGTGATGGGCCTGTTCATTCCGCCGAAGGTCACCCAGATGATGAAGATGAGCGACCACTTCTATCACCTGCAGGCGGTCATCGCCGGGTCGATGGCCGGCGTCGCGACGCTGGTCGGCATCGGGTTGCTGATCTACCGGCGGTTCACCCGCCCGGCGGTCTCCATGGCCACCAGCCGCAGCGACAAGGTGATGTACACGGTGCTGGTGCTGGCGATCGTGGTGGGCCTGTACTGCGACCTGATCGGCACCGGCCCGCACGGTGGGGAGTTCCACTACCGCTACACGGTCGGGTTGTGGTTCCGCCGGATCTGGATCCTGCAACCGCACGGCGAGGTGATGGTCAACGCGCCGCTGGACTACCAGTTGCACGCCCTGATCGGCATGGTGTTGTTCACGCTGTGGCCGTTCACCCGGCTGGTGCATGTGTTCAGCGCCCCGGTCGTCTACCTGTTCCGGCCCTACATCGTCTACCGCAGCCGCGAGGCGGCGGGTAAGGGTCAACTCGTCGGCACGGCGCCGCGCCGGCGGGGCTGGTAAGGGTTCGCCCCGCGCGTCGATTGCGCGGCCAGGGCGACGACACGCCGACCCGGCCCGCCGCCACCGCACACCCGAGCCGTCGGTCACCGAACGGCGCCCGGTTACCAGCCGGTTCGCTGGCCAGTTCGCTTTGAAAGGCCCCCCGCTGCCACAATCACCGACGTGCTATTTCGCAACGTCGCCATCGTCGCCCACGTCGACCACGGAAAGACCACCCTGGTCGACGCGATGCTGCGGCAGTCGGGCGCGCTGCACCACCGCGGGGACGACGCCGTCGAGCGCCTGATGGACTCCGGTGACCTGGAGAAGGAAAAAGGCATCACGATCCTGGCCAAGAACACGGCCGTGCATCGCAAGAATGCGGACGGAACGACGACCGTCATCAACGTCATCGACACGCCCGGCCACGCCGACTTCGGCGGCGAGGTGGAGCGTGGCCTGTCGATGGTCGACGGGGTGTTGCTGCTGGTCGACGCCTCGGAGGGGCCGCTGCCACAGACCCGGTTCGTGCTGCGCAAGGCCCTGGCCGCCCACCTTCCGGTGATCCTGGTCGTCAACAAGACGGACCGGCCGGACGCCCGGATCTCCGAGGTCGTCTCGGAGAGCCACGACCTGCTGCTCGACGTGGCCTCCGACCTCGACGAGGAAGCGCAGAAGGCGGCCGAGCACGCCCTGGACCTGCCGACGCTGTACGCCTCCGGCCGGGCGGGCATCGCCAGCACCACCGAGCCGGCCAACGGCGAAAACCCCGAGGGCGACAACCTCGATCCGCTGTTCGACGTCCTGCTCGAGTACATCCCGCCGCCGCAGGGCGATCCCGAGGCGCCGCTGCAGGCGCTGGTCACCAACCTCGACGCCTCGGCCTTCCTCGGCCGGCTCGCGCTGATCCGCATCTACAAGGGCCGGATCCGCAAGGGCCAGCAGGTCGCCTGGATGCGCGAGGTGGACGGCCATCCCGTCATCACGAACGCCAAGATCACCGAACTGCTGGTGACCGAGGGCGTGGAACGTACCCCCACCGACGAGGCCATCGCGGGGGACATCGTCGCGGTCGCGGGCATTCCGGAGATCATGATCGGTGACACGCTGGCCGATCCGGACCACGCGCACGCGCTGCCGCGCATCACCGTCGACGAGCCCGCCATCTCGGTGACCATCGGCACCAACACCTCGCCGCTGGCCGGCAAGGTGAAGGGGCACAAGCTGACCGCGCGCATGGTGAAGTCGCGCCTGGACGCCGAGCTCGTCGGCAACGTCTCGATCAAGGTCGTCGACATCGACCGGCCCGACGCCTGGGAGGTGCAGGGCCGCGGCGAGCTCGCGCTGGCGGTGCTCGTCGAGCAGATGCGCCGCGAGGGCTTCGAGCTCACCGTCGGCAAGCCCCAGGTCGTCACCCAGACGATCGACGGCAAGCTGCACGAGCCCTTCGAGGCGATGACCATCGACTGCCCTGAGGAATTCGTCGGCGCCATCACCCAGCTGATGGCCGCCCGCAAGGGGCGCATGGAAGAGATGACCAACCACGCGGCGGGCTGGGTCCGGATGGACTTCATCGTCCCCAGCCGCGGCCTGATCGGGTTCCGCACCGACTTCCTCACGCTGACCCGCGGCACCGGAATCGCCAATGCGGTGTTCGACGGCTACCGGCCGTGGGCGGGGGAGATCCGCGCCCGCCACACCGGCTCGCTGGTCTCCGACCGCGCGGGCACCATCACCCCGTTCGCCATGATCCAGCTCGCCGACCGCGGCCAGTTCTTCGTCGAGCCGGGCCAGGACACCTACGAGGGCATGGTCGTCGGGATCAACCCGCGCGCAGAATTCCATGGCCTGCTCGAGATCGAGTTCGAGCGGCCGGGCCAGCGTTTCGATGACATCGGCGGTCGACGACCGCATGTTGGTCAGCTTCTTCTCGCGGGTGACGTTGATGTCGAGATCCTCTGCGCGC
>NZ_LZMG01000187.1:0-23412 GCF_001673615.1 Mycobacterium sp. 1245499.0 | reverse complement strand
GCTGCGGACGCCGAGATCTTCGCCACAGCCGGCAGCGAGCAACGTCGACAATTATTGCGCGACATGGGAATTGAGCATGTTTACGATTCGCGGAGCGTAGAGTTCGCCGACCTGATACGCCGGGACACCGACGGTTATGGCGTGGATATCGTGCTCAACTCGGTCATCGGGCCCGCCCAGCGCGCGGGCGTCGAATTGCTCGCGTTCGGTGGGCGATTCGTCGAGATCGGCAAACGCGACATCTACGGCGATACCCGACTGGGGCTCTTCCCGTTCCGGCGCAACCTGACGTTCTACGCCCTCGACCTGGCGTTGATGTCGTTCAGTCATCCGGACCGGCTGCGTGACTTGCTGAACACGGTGTACCGGCTCACCGCGAACGGTGAGTTGCCGATGCCTGAAGCCAGGCACTACGCGCTTGCCGATGCCGCCACGGCGATTCGGGTGATGAGCGGCGCGCAACACACCGGCAAACTCGTGCTCGATATCCCGCATACCGGCCGCAGCCGCGTGATGGTGCCGCCGGCGCAGGTCGAGGTCTTCCGCAGCGACGGCGCCTACATTGTCACCGGTGGACTGGGCGGCCTGGGGCTGTTTTTGGCCGACAAGATGGCTTCGCCTGGTTCGGAGGCCGGCTGCGGGCGTATCGTGTTGTCCTCGCGTTCACAGCCAAATCCCGAGGCGCGGGCGATGATCGAACGCATCCGCGGGGCGGGTGCCGATGTCGTCGTCGAGTGCGGCGACATAGCCGAGGCTGGGACGGCTCAGCGGTTGGTGGCCGCGGCAACCGCCACCGGGCTTCCGGTGCGCGGTGTGCTGCATCTGGCTGCGGTGATCGAGGATGCCACGCTGACCAACATCACGGATGATCTCATCGAACATGACTGGGCACCAAAGGTTTATGGGGCGTGGAATCTGCACACCGCCACCGCTTCGCAGCCGTTGGACTGGTTCTGCTCGTTCTCCTCGGCCGCCGCGCTGGTGGGGTCACCCGGACAGGGTGCCTACGCCGCGGCAAACAGCTGGCTGGACGCCTTCACCCGCTGGCGGCGGGCTCGGGGTCTGCCCGCCACCGCGATCGCATGGGGCGCGTGGGGGCAGATTGGACGTGGCACCGCCTTGGCCGAAGGCGCCGACGCCGCGATCGCTCCCGACGAAGGCGCTTATGCGTTCGATGCGCTGCTGCGCCACGACCGTGCCTGCACGGGCTATGCCCCGTTGACGAACACACCGTGGTTGGCCGCTTTCGCCGAGCGCAGTCCGTTCGCCGAAGCTTTCCGCTCCGACGGACAAAGTTCAACGGGCACAAGCAAACTGCGTGCCGAGCTCAATGAGCTGGCCCCGGACGAATGGCCTACCCGGCTGCGGCGCCTGATCTCTGACCAGGTCAGCCTGATCCTGCGTCGCAACGTCGATCCCGACCGTCCGCTTTCCGAGTACGGGCTCGACTCGCTGGGTGGTCTCGAACTGCTTACCCGCATCCAGACCGAAACGGGCGTACGGGTGACGCCCGCCGACATCGCAAAGATTGGCACGATCCGCGGCTTGGCCGAATTGCTGCGCGACAAGCTGGTTCCCGCGGACGCCGCCTCAAGCTGAGAGGGTTTGAAAAATGACATCTGACTACATGGTCAGCCGAAAGTCCACTCCCGAAAACCTCGACTTCTTCACCGAGAAGTCGCTCGTCGATGACCCATACGACTACTACGATGCGATCCGGCGGTGCCCGGTGTGGCGTGAGCCTGCGCACGGTGTGGTGATGGTGTCGGGGTATGACGAGGCCCTGGCGGTGCAACGCGACCCCGAACAGGCCTTCTCGGTCTGCAATATCGTCAGCGGCCCATGGTCGGGGATTCCGACCAAAACCGACAGCGACGACATTTCGGATCTGATTGAGCGGCACCGCCAGGGGGTGACGTTCGGCGACTACTTCCTGACGTTTGATCCTCCGAAGCACACGGCCCACCGCTCGCTGTTGAGCCGGTTGTTTACGCCGAAGCAGCTCAAGAACAACGAGGACTTCCTGTGGCGTCTTGCCGACGAGCAACTCAACCGGTTCCTCGCCCACGGCAAGTGCGAGATGGTCATTGACTACAATTTTCCATTCACGCTCGACGCGATTACCGACCTGCTCGACGTGCCCGAGGCCGACCGTGAGCGATTCCGCCGCGCTGCGTATGCCAGCCGGCTCGAGGGTGACCGCAGTGGTTTCGTCGGCGTGAAAGAGGAGTGGTTCGTCGAGTACATCGAGGAGCGGCGGCGCGAGCCGCGTGACGATGTCCTGACCGAGCTTGCGCTGGCAAAGTTTCCCGATGGCACGACACCTGACGCGCTTGATGTTGCCCGCGTTGCCACCTTCATGTTCGCCGCCGGCCACGGCACGACGATCGATCTGCTGAGTCTCTCGATGCTGACGCTGGCGGAGCGACCGGACTTGCAAGAGCAACTGCGCGAGGACAATTCAAAGATCAGCGCCTTCATCGAGGAGATGCTGCGCATCGAAAGCCCGATCAAAACGAATTTCCGTCTGGCGCGTCGCACCACCAGGATCGGCGACATCGATGTGCAAGCCGGCACCAGCGTGCTGGTGATGAACGGTGCGGCAAACCGCGACCCACGGCGGTTCGACGACCCCGACGAGTTCCGCCTGGGCCGCCCGAACATATTGCACCACATGGCATTCGGCCGTGGTATCCACACGTGTCCGGGCGCCCCGATTGCTCGCGCCGAAGTGCGGGTGAGCTTGGAACGCATCCTTAACCGAATGGCCGACATCCGGCTTTCAGAGGCCGAACACGGCCCGGCAGGCGCTCGTCGGCTGAAATGGGACCGCACCCCATTGTTCAGGCGCCTCAAGGAATTACACCTCGAGTTCACGCCGGTTCGGTGAACCGGTCCATCGCGACGATTAGTTGGAGATGTCAAAAATGAGGACGGTATCGTTGACTAGGTTCGCCGTCGGGATCTGCGGCCTGGCACTGTCGTTGACCGCTGGGGCCGGGCTCGCGTCGGCCGATCGGGATCTCAGCCCGTTCGTCAACACCACCTGCAATTACGGTCAGGTGATGTCGGCGCTGCAGGCGGCGGATCCCCAAGCGGCCGAACAATTCAACGCTTCGCCGGAGAGCGGCTCGTTTTTGCGGCAGTTCCTGGCCGCGCCGCCGAGTCAACGCCAGCAGATGGCCCAGATGCTGGCGAGCCAGCCGGGGGCTGACGAGCAGTTCGGACTTGTCCAGCGGGTCTTCGCCACCTGCAACAACTACTGAGCAGTTGGAGTTCTTCGTGGCTACCCTCGTCGAAAATTTTCCCGTCATCAGCACCCTGCGCGACGCAGTGTTTCTTTCGGCGACGGTCAGCGAGATCGAAAGGCTGACACCGAGAATGCGCCGCATCCGGTTCAGCGGCCCGCGCCTGCGGGGACTGACCTGGACGCCAGGTCAGCATGTCCGGCTGCAGGTCGAGAGTCTGCGTGACGCCGTGCTGCGGCTGCACCCATACCCCGTGCTGCGCACGTATTCGATCTACGACGCCGATCCCGCCCTCGGCGCACTCGACATCGTGATGGTCGACCACGACGGTGGCCGGCAGGGCGCGACACCCGCCAAGCGCTGGGCGCTGTCCACCTCGGTCGGAGACGGCGTCCATTTCACCCGGCCCCAGGGCAAGTTCGCCATCCGCCGGGACGCGCCCTACCACCTGTTCGCCGGCGAGGAAACCGCCTCGGTCGCGTTCGCCGCGATGCTTCGATCCCTGCCCCCAACCGCCGAGGTCTACGGAGCGATTGAGGCCGTGACCGACACCGATCACCTGCCCCTGGCCACACCCCTGACCCGGGTCGAGCGCGGTGGCGCACCGGCCGCGAACTCTGCCGTGCTCGCCGACGCCCTGCGCAGCCTGCCGCTGCCCGACTATCCCGGCGTCGCCTACCTCGCCGGCGAGGCCCGCACCATACAAACGCTGCGCAAAATATTGATCACCGAACGTGGCTGGGATCGACGGCAGATACGCACGAAGCCCTTTTGGACCCCCGGCCGTAGCGGAATGGAGTGATGATGGTTGAGACGCCTATGTCAGACCTGCTGTGCGAACGCGCCAGCTTGCAGCCCGACGACACGGCATTCACCTTCGTCGATTACGAGCAGGACTGGAACGGCGTTGCTGAAAGCCTGACGTGGTCGCAGCTGCATCGGCGAACGCGCAACCTTGCGCGGCGGCTTCATGATTGCGGGTCGGCGGGTGACCGCGCCGTGATCATGGCCCCGCAGGGGCTGGATTACATTGTGGCGTTTCTCGGTGCATTGCAGGCGGGTCAGATCGCGGTTCCGCTTTCAGTGCCGTTAGGTGGCGTCAGCGATGAACGCGTCAGTTCGGTGCTGCGCGACGCGTCGCCAACCGTCATCCTCACAACGTCCCCGGCCGCGGAAACCGTTGCCGGGTATGTCCAGTCGCAATCCGGCGGATTAGTTCCATCCGTCGTAGAGGTTGACCTGCTGGACCTGGACGCCCGGACAGGATACGGCCCCGCGCGCCAGAATCATTCAGAGCTGGCGTATTTGCAATACACGTCCGGATCCACCCGGCAGCCGGCCGGGGTCATGGTCTCTCAAGGCAATTTGCTGGCCAATTTCCGGCAGATCATGTCCGACTTCTGCGCGGAGCACGGCGGCGTCGCGCCGCCGGACACGACCATTGTGTCGTGGCTGCCGTTTTACCACGACATGGGTTTGATACTGGGAGTGTGCGCGCCGGTGCTGGGCGGAATTCGCACCGTGCTGACCAGTCCGGTGTCGTTTCTGCAGCGACCGGCCCGGTGGATGCAGTTGCTGGCCAAGGAAAGTCACGCGTTTTCGGCGGCGCCGAACTTCGCGTTCGAATTGGCGGCACGCAAGACGTCGGACGAGGACCTGGCCGGACTGGATCTAGGCGAGGTGCTGGTCATCCTCAACGGTAGTGAGCGCGTGCATCCTGCGACGCTGCGGCGTTTCATCGATCGGTTCGCGCGGTTCAATCTGCCCGACAACGCGGTACGGCCAAGCTATGGGCTCGCCGAGGCGACGGTGTACGCGTTGACTCGCACACCGGCACAGCCGCCCAAAATGGTGCACTTCGATCCCGAGAAGCTGGCCGCCGGCAGCGCGGACCGCTGCGAAAGCCCCACCGGTACACCACTGGTCAGCTACGGGGCGCCGCGGTCACCGATGATCCGCGTTGTCGACCCCGACACCAGGATCGAGTGTCCCCAGGGCACCGTGGGCGAGATCTGGATGCACGGTGGCAACGTCGCCTTGGGCTACTGGCGAAAGCCCCAGGAGACCGAACGCACGTTCGGCGATCGGCTGGTCGCTGCGTCGGACGGCACACCCGAAGCGCCGTGGCTGCGAACCGGCGACTCGGGGTTCATCTTCGAAGGCGAGCTGTTCATCATCGGCCGCATCAAGGATCTGCTGATCGTCTACGGGCGTAACCACTCGCCCGACGACATCGAAGCGACGGTCCAGGAGATCACCCGGGGCCGGTGCGCAGCGATAGCGGTCCCGCATCAGGGCATGGAAAAGCTTGTCGTGATCGCCGAAGTCAAAAACCAGCCCACGCCCCACGGAGAGGGGGCGAACAAGCTCGCCGTCGTCGAGCGCGAAGTGACCTCGGCAGTCTCCAACTCGCACGGCCTCGGCGTCGCGGATCTGGTTGTGGTGGCGCCGGGGTCGATACCGATCACCACGAGTGGCAAGGTGCGGCGTTCGGCCTGCGTCGAGCAGTACCGGCAAGGTCAGTTCGCCCGGTTGCGCGGTTAGGCGCTACCACCGGCGGGTCGCTGGGCGTTGCGCCTTTGACCAAGACGAAAGTCTAAATTGTCATTACCCACGGATTGATGCTCATCGCTGCTTCGAGACCGCCTGGTCGCGGCGCGTAGACGCTCTAGTGGGGTCCGCTCGCACTACCGAAAGACCTGCGACCCCGCTGTTTCTTGGCCTTTTAGCGGATGAGCTCAGTTCCGCTGGTCATTCTTCGACGTCCTTCTTTTTCGCTGCACCCCGAGACTTTCCCACCGGGCGCCAGCAGAATACGTTGCTGCCCTGACGATGCCAGAGATAGGTTTCCAGATCGCCCAAGCTGGCATGCGACACAAATTTCCACATTGAAAAATCAGGTGGAGTCGATTTTCTGTGCATCGTCCCTCCCTTTCAGATGCTGGAGCCGACTCGACCAAAGCCGGGAGATCCCGGTCGCACACCCGTCGTTGGCGGCAACTTCGGAGCAGACAAACTCGCAAAAGTCGCGGCTGAAAGCGGGATAGCCAGTGCACAACACGGGGACCGGTTCCCCGACAGCAGAACGCCGCTGCAAGGCCCCCGCCACGGCGCCCGCGGTGTAGTCCGGCGCGCGGCGGCTGGGTTGGCGGAGCCGCCGCGCGCCGGTGGTTTAGCGGTCATGGTCGAATTCGACTTTGTTTCGACAACGTTCGGCGTTGCTTTGCAATCGGTCTATTAGCGCTGCTGGCGGCGGGATCGAGCTGTCGATTGTCATCCAGCGAGATCCCCGGCGACATGCGCAATTGCGTGTCATGCTGCGGAGCCTATGGCCGGCGCTGGTCTCGCCGGGCTAGGTGCGAGCCAAATAGAGTAGTGGCAGCGTCCAGTTAGCGTGTTGTTAACACAGAAAACACCCGCCGAGGCCGATCCAGCGCAGGGCATTCATTCCGGGCAAGAGTGGGTTCGGAACGAGCGTAGATAAAGACGCACACATTGCACCACGCAGAACTCGCAAGACCGGAGATATACGCTGGGCACTTTCGCTAATGTCAATTTCAGCGGTGTGCAAGGGGCCATTCTCGGCTAATTCAGCAGCCTGCTGATTCAGCGCAGACCGGTGGCTCGACACCGCAATGCTGTCGGCGTCAACCGAGGTCACGCGCGCGGGCGATGCCCTCGAATGCCCGCACGGTAGGTTGGCGACCATGACATCGCTGCAGGACAAAGTCGTTTTCATCACCGGCGGTGCCCGGGGGATCGGGGCCGAGACCGCTCGGCGGCTGTCTGCCAGGGGCGCCAGGCTCGTCCTGACCGATCTCAACGAAACCGACCTGAAAACGCTGGCCGCCGAACTCGGCGAAGAACGGGTGTTGACGGCCGTCGCCGACGTGCGCGACCTGTCCGCGATGGAGTCCGCCGCCGCCCGCGCCGTCGAGCGATTCGGCGGCATCGACGTGGTGCTGGCCAACGCCGGCATCGCCAGCTACGGATCGGTGCTGCAGGTCGACCCCGACGCGTTCAAACGGGTGCTCGACATCAATGTGCTCGGCGTCTTTCACACCGTGCGCGCCACGTTGCCGGCGTTGATCGAGCGCCGCGGCTACGTGCTCATCGTGTCGTCGCTGGCCGCCTACACCGCCTGCCCCGGGCTGGCGCCGTACAACGCGTCCAAGGCCGGCGTCGAACTGCTGGCCAACGCGCTGCGGCTGGAGGTGGCCCACCTGGGCGTCACGGTCGGCTCGGCGCACATGTCCTGGATCAACACCGCCCTGGTCCGCGACACCCAGTCGGACCTGCCGGCGTTCAACCAGCTGCTGGCCAGCTTCCCGTGGCCATTGAGCAAGACGACGACCGTCGACAAGTGCGCGGCCGCCTTCGTCAAGGGGATCGAGCGGCGGCGCACCCGCGTCTACTGCCCACGCTGGGTGGCGCTGTTCCGTTGGGTCAAGCCGGTGCTGTCCAGTCCGGTCGGCGAAATGCCCCTGCACAAATCCACCGCCGAGCTGCTGCCCCAGCTGGACGCCCAAGTCGCCGCGCTGGGCCGCTCCACCAGCGCCTACAACCGCGACCTCGGCAGCTCCTAGCCGGTCGGGGCCGCGCGCTGCGACGCGACGGCCGCCACCCGCCGGCGCACCAGGAACCATCCGGCGCTCAGCGCCGGAATGACCACCACCACCGTCGCGATGGTCCAGGTGCCGGTGTCCTTATCGAACGCCATCATGACCAGGACGCCGGCCAAAAATGCCAGGGTGAGATACCCGGAATACGGGGCCCACGGCATCCGGAACTGCGGGCGTTCTACCTGCCCCGCCTTGGCCAGCCGGTAGAAGCGCAGCTGACACAGCACGATGGTGGCCCAGCTCGCGAGGATTCCCGGCGCCACGATGTTGAGCACGATCTCGAAGGCCTCGCCGGGGTTGACGGCGTTCAGGCCGATGCCGAGCAGGCAGATGGCGGCCGCCATCGCGATGCCGACGAAGGGCACCCCGTTCTTCGACATCCGGGTGGCGAACCGGGGACCGCTGCCGCTGGACGCCATCGAGTGCATGATGCGGCCGGTGGAATACAGCCCGGCGTTCAGGCTCGACAGGGCGGCGGTGAGCACCACGATGTTCATCAGGTCGCCGGCGCCGTGGAAGCCGATCTTGGAAAAGAAGGTGACGAAAGGACTTTCGGTGGCCTTGTAGGAGGTGTAGGGCAGCAGCAATGCCAGCAGCGCCACCGACCCGACATAAAAGATCGCGATCCGCGCGATCACCGCGTTGATCGCGCGGGGCATGACCCGCTCCGGCTCGGCGGTCTCCCCGGCGGCCGTGCCCACCAATTCGATGGCGGCATAGGCGAATACGACACCCGAGGTGGTCAGCAGGACCGCCAGCACGCCGGAGGGAAACAGTCCGCCGTGATTGGTCCACAGGCTCAGTCCGGTGCTGTGGCCCTCGATCCGATACCGGCCAGCCAGGAAGACGATCCCGACCGCCAGGAAGGCCACCAGCGCGAGAACCTTGACCAGCGCCGCCCAGAATTCCAGCTCACCGAACCACTCCACCGAGATCAGGTTCATCGACAGCACCACGACGAGGGCCAGCAGGGCCAACACCCACTGGGGGACGGATTCGAAGGCCGTCCACCGCCGCAGGTAGGTGGCGATCGCGGTGGTGTCGACGATGGCCGTCATCGACCAGCCCAGGAAGTACATCCAGCCGATCGCGTAGGCGGCCTTCTCGCCGAAGAACTCTCGCGAATACGACACGAACGAGCCCGACGACGGCCGATGCAAGACCAACTCGCCCAGGGCTCGCAGGATGAGGAAGACGAAGACCCCGCACACGGCGTAGATCAGGAACATCCCGGGCCCCGCCTTGGCCAGCCGCCCGCCCGCCCCGAGGAACAGCCCGGAGCCGATCGCGCCGCCGATGCCGATCATCTGCACCTGGCGGGGCTTGAGTCCCTTGCGGTAGCCAGCGTCTTCGCCGACTGCGCCAGCTGCGGGATCTGGGCCGGCTAGCGGAGCTGAACCGGCTACGGGATCGGGGTTGCCATCATCGGGCAACGCGGCCATGAAACGTCCAATCGGTAGGTCGCGACGCGATGCTTCCGTAGTTGATCGGCCGACGGCAAGTTCAACAGCGCTGTGAGCGTCAGCGCCCGAAGCCGGGGCGACGCCGGCGCAGGTAACGCTCGAACTCGGCGGCCAGCGCGTCGCCGTCGATCTTGCCCAAGGCGTCGTTCATGTCGACCTCGGCGTCGCCGCGTTGCTCGAGCGACAGCACGTACTCGGCGAGGTCCTCGTCCTCGGCCGTCATCTCGGTGACCGCCTGCTCCCATTCCTCGGCGTCCGTCGGCAGGTCGGCCAGCGGCACCTCGATGTCGAGGACGTCCTCGACGCGGCGCAGCAGGGCCACCGTGGCCTTCGGGTTCGGCGGCTGCGAGACGTAGTGCGGCACCGCCGCCCAGAACGTCACCGCGGGAATCCCAGCGGCCACGCAGGAGTCCTGGAACACCCCGGCGATGCCGGTCGGCCCCTCGTAGCGGCTTTCCTCGAGGCCGAAGCGTTTCGCCGACTCGGGGGAGTACGCCGCGCCCGACACCGGAACCGGCCGGGTGTGCGGGGTGTCGGCCAGCAGGGCGCCCAGGATCACCACCGTGTCGACGTTGAGCTTGTCGGCGATGGCCACCAGCTCCGCGCAGAAGGTCCGCCAGCGCATGTTGGGTTCCACCCCGTGCATCAGCACGACGTCGCGGTCGCTGCCCGGCGGGCGACAGTGCGAGATCCGCATCGCCGGCCACACCAGCTCGCGGGTCACCCCGTCCACCTGCCGGATCACCGGGCGATTCACCTGGTAGTCGTAGTAGGCCTCGTCGTCGATCTCCAAGATCGGGTCCGCTTCCCAGATGGCCTCGAGGTGTTCGAGCGCGTCGCTGGCCGCGTCGCCGGCGTCGTTCCAACCCTCGAACGCGGCCACGACGACGGTGTGGTGCAGTTCCGGCAATGCCGTTTCGCCAAAGGGGGGGCCGTCGGGCGGGGTCACAGATTTAGCGTACGGCCTTCCGGCCCGATGTTCGGGGCGCGGTGGCCAAGGATTGTCGGCCGATTGACGTTCAACCGGGGGCTTTGCATAGGACGACTATTCTTATGACGTGACAGCCGCCAAGGGACACCGCTGCGACACTGACATCCTCGGCGGTCCAGACGAAATAGGTTCGGCTGCGATTTCGTTAACCTGGTTAACTATGTCGCAGACAGACTCCACGAACTGTCGATAGCGGCGATGAGTTAGGCGTCCGGACGTCGATCGGGTGACGACGTAGACTTTTCTGGTCGAGAGGCGTTGCAACGGGTACGGGTCTTTGCCGGTATCCGCCACGCTCGGCAGAGTCAAGGACGCCTTCCGTTATGGAAGGAGTGCACGTGACCGCCGTTGAGGCCCAGACTTCCGCGCCGAACACCTTCGCGCCGAACATCCGCCCCGACTGCACCGACGAGCTGACGGCGGCGCTGCGCCAGCGGATCGTGGTGATCGACGGCGCGATGGGCACCGCGATCCAGCGCGACCGGCCGGACGAGGCCGGCTACCGCGGCGACCGGTTCACAGAGTGGCCGACCGCGCTGCAGGGCAACAACGACCTGCTCAACCTGACGCAGCCCCAGATCATCGAGGGGATCCACCGCGAGTATCTCGAGGCGGGCGCCGACATCCTGGAGACCAACACGTTCAACGCGAACGCGATCTCCCTCTCGGACTACGACATGGCGGAGCTGGCCTACGAGCTGAACTACGCCGGCGCCGCCCTGGCTCGCAAGGCCGCCGACGAGTACAGCACCCCGGATAAGCCCCGCTACGTCGCCGGCGCCATCGGGCCGACCACCCGCACCGCGTCGATCTCACCGGACGTCAACGACCCCGGGGCCCGCAACGTCACCTACGACCAGCTGGTCGCCGCCTACCTCGAGGCCGCCAACGGCCTGGTCGACGGGGGCGCCGACCTGCTGATCATCGAGACGATCTTCGACTCGCTGAACGCCAAGGCGGCGGTGTTCGCGGTCGAGACCCTGTTCGAGGACCGGGGACGCCGCTGGCCGTTGATCATCTCGGGCACCATCACCGATGCCTCCGGGCGGACGTTGTCCGGTCAGGTCACCGAGGCCTTCTGGAACGCGATCAGGCACGCGAAGCCGATCGCGGTCGGGCTCAACTGCGCGCTGGGCGCGCCCGAGACGCGGCCCTACATCGCCGAGATGTCGCGCATCGCCGACACCTTCGTCTCCTGCTACCCGAACGCCGGCCTGCCCAACGCCTTCGGCGAGTACGACGAGACCCCGCAGCGGCAGGCCGGCTACATCGCCGACTTCGCCGACGCCGGCCTGGTCAACCTGGTCGGTGGCTGCTGCGGAACCGCGCCGCCGCACATCGCCGAGATCGCCAAGGTCGTCGAGGGCAAACCACCCCGGGAGGTGCCGAAAATCGAAGTGGCGACCCGGCTTTCGGGCCTGGAGCCGCTCAACATCACCGACGAGTCCCTGTTCGTGAACATCGGTGAGCGCACCAACATCACCGGCTCCGCCCGGTTCCGCAACCTGATCAAGGCCGAGGACTACGACACCGCGCTCTCGGTCGCGCTGCAGCAGGTCGAGGCCGGCGCGCAGGTCATCGACATCAACATGGACGAGGGCATGATCGACGGCGTCGCCGCGATGGACCGGTTCACCAAGCTGATCGCGGCCGAGCCGGACATCAGCCGCGTGCCGGTGATGATCGACTCGTCCAAGTGGGAGGTCATCGAGGCCGGCCTGAAAAACGTGCAGGGCAAGCCGATCGTCAACTCGATCTCCATGAAAGAGGGCGAGGAGAAGTTCATCCGCGAGGCACGGCTGTGCCGCAAGTACGGCGCCGCCGTGGTCGTGATGGCCTTCGACGAGCAGGGCCAGGCCGACAACCTGGAACGCCGCAAACAGATCTGCGGGCGCGCCTACCGGATCCTGACCGAAGAGGTCGGCTTCCCGCCCGAGGACATCATCTTCGACCCGAACTGCTTCGCGCTGGCGACCGGCATCGAGGAGCACGCGACCTACGGGATCGACTTCATCGAGGCCTGCGCCTGGATCAAGGAGAACCTGCCCGGGGTGCACATCTCCGGCGGCATCTCCAACGTGTCGTTCTCGTTCCGCGGCAACAACCCGGTCCGCGAGGCGATCCACGCGGTGTTCCTGTTCCATGCCATCAAGGCCGGCCTGGACATGGGCATCGTCAACGCCGGTGCGCTGGTGCCCTACGACTCGATCGACCCCGAGCTGCGCGAGCGCATCGAGGACGTGGTGCTCAACCGTCGCGAGGACGCGGCCGAACGGCTGCTGGAAATCGCCGAGCGGTTCAACAGCAAGGACAAGGGTGAGGACCCGAAGGCGGCCGAATGGCGCGGCCTGCCGGTCCGGGAGCGGATCACGCACGCGCTGGTCAAGGGCATCGACGCCCACGTCGATGACGACACCGAGGAGTTGCGCGCTGAGATCGCCGCCGCGGGCGGCCGCCCGATCGAGGTGATCGAGGGTCCGCTGATGGACGGCATGAACGTCGTCGGTGACCTGTTCGGCTCCGGCAAGATGTTTTTGCCCCAGGTCGTGAAGTCGGCCCGGGTGATGAAGAAGGCCGTCGCGTACCTGCTGCCGTTCATCGAGAAGGAGAAGGAAGAGAACGGTACCGCTGCCGCCAAGGACACCAACGGCACGATCGTGATGGCCACGGTGAAGGGCGACGTCCACGACATCGGCAAGAACATCGTGGGAGTCGTGTTGCAGTGCAACAACTTCGAAGTGATCGACCTGGGGGTGATGGTGCCCGCCCAGAAGATTTTGGACGCGGCCAAGGAGCACGACGCCGACATCATCGGGCTGTCCGGTCTGATCACGCCGTCCCTGGACGAGATGGCCAACTTCGCCGTCGAGATGGAACGCGAGGGCCTGGAGATCCCGCTGCTGATCGGCGGCGCGACCACCTCGCGCGCGCACACGGCCGTGAAGATCTCGCCGCGGCGTAGCGGTCCGGTGGTCTGGGTCAAGGACGCGTCCCGCTCGGTGCCGGTCGCCGCCGCGCTGCTGGATCCCAAGCAGCGGGGTCCCCTGCTGGAGGCCACCGAGAAGGACTACGCGTCCCTGCGCGAACGGCATGCCCAGAAGAACGAGCGGCCGACGCTGACACTGGAGAAGGCCCGCGCCAACCGGACGCCGATCGACTGGGACGGCTACACGCCGCCGGTGCCCGCAATAGGTACGGGAGTACGGGAGTTTCAGGACTACGACCTCGCCGAGCTGCGCGAGTACATCGACTGGCAGCCGTTCTTCAACGCCTGGGAGATGAAGGGCAGATTCCCCGACATCCTCAACAACCCGGCCTCGGGCGAGGCCGCCCGCAAGCTGTACGACGACGCGCAGGAGATGCTCGACACCCTGATCAAGGAGAAGTGGCTGACCGCCAACGGCGTGATCGGGTTCTTCCCCGCCAACGCGGTCGGCTCGGGGGTGGAAGACATCGAGGTGTACACCGACGACACCCGCACCGAGGTGCTGACCACCTTGCACAACCTGCGCCAGCAGGGCGAGCACCGGGAAGGAATCCCCAACCGGTCGCTGAGCGACTACGTCGCGCCCAAGGACACCGGCCTGGCCGACTACATCGGCGCCTTCGCCGTCACCGCGGGGCTCGGCAGCCAGGAGAAGATCGCCGAGTTCAAGGCGGCGCTCGACGACTACAGCGCGATCCTGCTGGAGTCGGTCGCCGACCGGCTGGCCGAGGCGTTCGCCGAACGCATGCACCAACGGGTCCGCAAGGAGTTCTGGGGATACCAGCCCGACGAGCAACTGGACAACGACGCGCTCATCGATGAGAAGTACCGGGGCATCCGGCCCGCCCCCGGCTACCCGGCCTGCCCCGAGCACACCGAGAAGGCGACGCTCTGGAAATTGATGGACGTCAAGGAGCGGACCGGCATCGAGTTGACCGATTCGATGGCGATGTGGCCCGGTGCCGCCGTCAGCGGCTGGTATTTCTCGCACCCGCAGTCGCAGTACTTCGTCGTCGGCCGGATGGCCCAGGACCAGGTCGCCGACTACGCGAAGCGCAAGGGCTGGACCCTGGCCGAAGCCGAACGCTGGCTCGCCCCCAACCTCGGTTACAACCCGGAGGACTGAACTCTTCGGACGACTGAGTCCTCGGCGGGCTCAGCCCTCGGCGCCGGCCTGAAATATTGCGGTGATCTCGGCGACGCGCGGGTCCTCGCGCAGCTGCTCCAGCGTTTGGGGCAACGGCAGCCGCCAGTTCGGATATTCGTCGATGGTGCCGGGCAGATTCGGTTGTCGCGGTTCGGCGACGATGTCGTAGGGCGAGATCAGCTTCAACTTGCTCGGCGTGGCCGCCAAGAACCGGTGCATCGCGGTGATGATGGCGTTCTCGTCCGGGCCGTCGTCCTCGTCCGGGTCGTCGGGCAACAGCCCTTCGGAACGCAGCAGGGCCAGCCACTCCGCCTTTTCCTTGTCGGCCGAGGCCTGCTCCGCCGGTACGTCGTCGAGCAGGTCGAGCTCGGCGCGCGCCCGCACGTGTTCGCCGCGCAGAAAGCCGGCCGCAGTGGGCAGGTCATGGGTGGAGAGGCTCGCGGCCGCCCGCGCCGGCCACCGCGACGACGCAAGCAAGGGTTCGCCGGGCGCGGACTCGTCCCGGGTAAACCAGGACACCGCGCAGCCCAGCATTCCGTTGTCGCCCAACGCTTCCGTGACTTCGGGCTCGACAGTTCCCAGGTCCTCGCCGACCACGGTCGCGCCGGCCCGCTGGGCTTCCAGCGCGAGCACGGCAAGCATGGCGTCGGCGTCGTAGTGCACGTAGGTACCCCGGTCGGCCGACTCGCCCGGCGGTATCCACCACAACCGCCACAATCCCGCGACGTGGTCGATCCGCAGGCCGTCGGCGTGAACGAGTATGGCGCGCAGCATGTCTCGCAGCGCGGTGTACCCGGTGGCGGCGAGCCGGTCCGGCCGCCAGGGCGGCAGCCCCCAGTCTTGACCGCGCGGGGTGAAATTGTCCGGGGGAGCGCCGACATGAACTCCGGTGGCCAGCATGTCGGCCAGGGCCCACGCGTCGGCCCCGTCGGAGTCGACGCCGACCGGCAGGTCGTGCAATACACCCAGCGCCATGCCGGCTCGTCGCGCGGCGCTGCGGACTTCGCCGAGCTGTTCGGCACAGCGTTGCTGCACCCAGGCGTGAAAAGCGATCCTGGGTGCCAATTCCCGGCGAGCCAGGGTCACCCCCGGTCCGTCGACATCGCGCAGGGGTTCGGGCCATCGCGGCCAGCGCCCGCCGTACCGCTCGGCCAGCGCGCAGTAGGTCGCCCAGTCGCGCAGCGCCCCGGAGGAGGGGGACTCGTCCAGTGGGCAGGGCCGATCCTCCGCGCGCCACAGCAACTCCAGCGCGTCGCGCTTGGCGGCCCAGACGAGGTCGTGGTCGATCCGCTCGGTCTCCGGCCAGACGCGCAGGGCGTCGACTTCCGCGCGGGTTTGCGGGTCGGCTCGATGGTAGGCGTCGAGGTCCTCGATGCGCAGGGCCAGCGGGTTGGCGAAGCGTCGACTGGACGGGGTGTAGGGCGAGGGCTGAACCGGATGCGTCGGACCGGGGGCGTTGAGCGGGTTGAGCAGTACCGCACCCGCGCCGTGCGCCGCCGCGGTCCACTCGATGAACTCCCGCAGGTCGCCCAGATCGCCGATGCCCCAGGAGCGGCCCGAGCGCAGCGCATAGAGCTGCAGCATCCATCCCCAGGTCACCGCCGTCTGGGGCACCCGCGGCGGGGCCGCGACCAGGGTGACTTCTTGGCCGTCCCCGGTGTGCAGGCGGTACCAGCCCGGCGCCAGATCGCCGGGCAGTTCGTCGCGCACGTCGGCGCGGGTGCCGTCCTCGCCGATCAACGCCGCAGCGCCGGGCAACGGCCGCGGCCGGCCGTCCAGTCGCATCGCGATTGTCGGTGCCAGGGCTCCAGCGCGCTTGCGCTCGGCCAGCTTCGCCAATTCACGGCGCCGATCGGACTCGCTGGCGGCATCGACCTCGAGCAACCCGAGCACGCGGACCACCACGTCGGCATCGACCTCGACCGGTTCTCGTCGCTCATTGCGGTAAAAGGTCGCCACGCCATGGGCCTGGGCCAGCTGGCGCAGGTCCTCGGGCACCGGCTTGGGTGTGGCCATCAGATCGTCCGCACGGGCAGCGCGGGGTGACTGGGTGACGGCTGGAGATTGCGAGCAGGGCAAGTACTCAGATAGCAAAGAGGCGGGCGCACTTTCGGAACGTACCCATCCGCGGCCGACTTACACGGGCCGCCCGCGTCGTGAGTAACCGAAAGCGGCGCGCGATTCGCCGGAGTGAAAACGACTCGGCCACATGCGGAGCCGATGCGCCAGGACCGAGGGCCCCGTTCAGATGCGCAGCACCGGATCCAGCGCCGACAGCGGGATGTGCGCTTGGACGGTGCCCCCGTCCATGTACCACTGCGGCAGGCCGGGGGAGAAGTTGATCGGCTCGTCGTGGCCGACCGGATAGTCGGGCATGTAGATGATCAACTCGTCGGGCGTCAGCGCCCACGCCTTGTACGCGCCCGAGTAAACCTTGTCGGGAGTCCAACGGTCGAGGATGAACGGGTAGGTGCCCGGATCATGCGGTGGCGGAGCCTGATTGAGTGCGGTATCGATGAACGGCGCAGCCAGCGGCGGGATCGCGGTCAGCGGGTTCGACGTGGTCAGATCGGCGAGCTGCACCCGTCGGCCCGCTGCCATGTCGAAGGTGAATGTCCGATAGGCGTTGTTGGGTTTGGGCCCGTCGGCGTGATAGTCCTCGTGGAACACCGCGCTGAGCAGGTTGCCGTGCCGGAACACCTCGAAGTTCTCCTCGCCGTAGCTGTCGGCGGCCATGCTGGCGTTTGCGGTCTTCCAGTTGCTGACCAGGGTATGCAGGTAGTCACGGATCACCGGCCCGGTGGTCGGATTGTCGACCAGGTCGTCGGGCACGGCGACCTTGATGTCGCGAACGGCGTTGCGTTCCGAGGTCACCGCGGTGTGGCAGTACTGGCCGTCCCAGTTGCCGCCGAGCTCACCGCAGAACGACGGCGCGGACGCGTGCGTGGTGGCCGCGCCGGGAATCGTTGCGGCCGTGACCAATACAAACGCCGCCGCCAGTCTCTTGAGCATGGGTTGCTCCGCTCGACTCAGAGGAGTTGGACTTTGCTTGCCCGCCAGCGGCCGTCCACCTTCTCCATGGTCATCTTGATCCTGCTGCGGTCGATGCGCGGGTCGGGCGCGGCGGTGTTGGTGACGGTCTGGTCGATGAACAGCAGCACGACGACCTTGTCGGTCGATTCGGACTGGATGGCCGAGTCCACCACCACGCCGTGCGCGGTCGCCTTGTTGTCGATCAGCAGTTGGCGAAGCTTGACGCTGGATTGGGTGTACATGTCCTTGAATTCGCCGGTCGCGCCGTCCAGCACCTGCTTGAAGTTGTCGTCCACCTTGTTCGAATCGATGCTCGTCAACACCTGCGCATAGGCGATGGCCGCCTGTTGGGCCTGTTCGCCCGCCACCTTCAGCTGATGGTCCTGCCACTGCCGCCACCCGAGGAACCCCGAAACGCCAAGCGCGGCAACCAGTAACACCGGCAGCACGCTGCGGCGCAGATACCGCCGCCAGGGCCGCTGGGCGCGCTCGGTGTCGGGACGCTTGCGTTTGAGCAGCGGGCCACCTTCGTCCTCATCCTCGTCCTCGGACTCGGCCTGCCCGTCAGCCTCGTCGGTGGACTCCTCGGCGCGCGCCTCGCCGGTGTCTTCGCCTGCGGCTGACCCTGTTTCGGCGCCCGTTTCCGCTTCGACTTCCGTGTCCGTGTCGGCGTCGACTTTCGGGTTCTTCTTGGTGGTCACGACCACGATCATCTCCTAAAGGTCGGCTGGGATGGGCCAGGGCTCAGTGCGGCGGTTCGATCGGCAGCTGCGGACCGCCGTAAGGGGTGGGAATGGTGTAGCGGCCCCGCGGGGTCGGATCGGTTCGCTGGCCCAGGTTCGCGCCCGGCGGCGGGCCGGCGGTGTCGTCGCCGCCCGGACGTGGCGCGTTCTTGGCCCCGCGGATCGAGACCGCCGGGTCGTCGTCGCGGCAGTAGGTGTACATGAACGGCTCGTAATAGTCGGCGGCCGAGGAGGCGTGCGCCGGTGTCCCGTAGTCGCAGACGTAGCGGGGATACAGGTCGGCGGTCGCCCAGACGCCGCCGTCGTGAAAGGCGCTCGTCACCGCGTCCAATACCGACCCGCGGTAGTCGGGGAACAGTGCGTTGAGCGCCGGGACCCGCAGATAGAACAGCTGTGACATGGTGGCCATGCTGCCCAGCAACTGCACCATCGTGTCGGAATTGTCGGCGAACAGATTGTCGACGGCCGACAGCGTGCGCGGCGTCTGCTGCGTCAACCGGCGGTAACCGGCCTGCATTCTGGCCACGCCGGTCAGCGTCTGGTTGAGTTCGGTTGCGGCGGAGCCCAATCCGGCGTTTTTATCGCTCGCCAGGGTGAGCACCACCCGGCTGGTCTTGATGATGCTGGTGGTCTGGGGCAGCACCGAATCGAGCGTCGACAGCAGGAACGTGCCGCCGTCCACGATGGCGGTCAGCTTGGCCGGGCCCTGTCTGCTCAGGCTCAACTCCTTCTTGATCAACTCGATCTTGTGCGGGTCGACCTGGGCCAGCAGCCCATCGGCGTCACCGAGCAACTGCGCCAAGCTGACCGGGACGGTGGTGTGGTCCAGGGCGATCAGGCTGCCGTCATGCAGATACGGCCCGGCGTCGGAGGCTGCCTCGAAGTTGATGTACTGCTCACCGGCCGGCGAGAGCGCGGACACGTGCACGACGCTGTTCGCCGGGATCCGCACCTGCGAAGTGATGCTGGCGACGGCGTTCACGCCGTCGTCGGTGATCTGCAGCGATTCGATGCGCCCGACGCGAACACCGCGCAGCGCGACGTCCTGGTTTGGGAGCAGGCCGCCGGATTCCGCCAGCTGCACGGTGACCCGGTAGGACGAGGCGAAGGGTTTCACTCGCAACGCGCCGACGAGCAGATAGGCGGTCGCCACGACCAGGATGAGCACCAGGCCGGCCACCGACAACCAGACCTGCTGCCGGTGCGCGGTGCGCACCGCGCGCACAACGAGATTGGCGACGTCGGCGACGGCGCGGATCACGGTTGCGGCCCCGGCGGTGCGGGCGGGGGCCCGGGCGCGACGTCGATCTGTCCCGGGATGTTGGGATCCGGAATCACCGGAACCTGAGGCGAATTGGGTCCCCGGCCGACCACACGTTCCTGCAGTCGCCACAGGGTGTATTTGAGGGTGCCGACGAGCAGGTTCACGTTGTAGTGGTGCGGCCCGTGCAGCCCGATGTCACCGGGGAATCCGACGTCGGGCAGCGATCCGAGCATGATCTTGTCCACGCCGACGTTCACCGAAATCGAGTTCCCCGCAGTGGATTTGACCAGCGCGGGAATCAGCCGGTTTATCGACAGCCAGCTGGTGTCGGGGCTGACCGCAACGTCGTTGGCGGCCCCGGCGATCGTGTTCAGGTCGCGGATCATGCTGCGGCCGCTGGTGTCGGTCCCGCCGATCGACGGGAACCTGGCCAGCAACCGGGAGGTGTCGCCGACCTGCACGGCCAGGTTGGACAGTTGACTGGTGTTGTCGGCCAGGGCCGAGGTGGCGGGGCGGGCCGCCGACATCAGGTCGCTGATGGTCTGGTTCTTGGCGTCGAGTTGGTCGGCCAGGCGCGACAATTGGGTCAACGCGTGCGAGATCTGATCGGATCGGCCGTCCAGCGTCGCGAGTAGCTCGTTGGACTTGCGGATCATGTCTCCGAACGCCTGGCCCTGATCTCCGGTCGCCTTGCCGAACCCGTTGATGATGTTGGTGAAATTGCGCACCGCCCCGCCGTTCACCAGGATCGCCGCCGAGCTCAGCACCGACTCGACGGTCGCGGCGGCCGCGGTCGAGTCCAGGCCGATGGTGTCCCCGTCGCGCAGCAGCGGCCCGTCGGCATCGCCCGGTGGCTTCAGCGCGACGAAGACGTCGCCCAGCGGTGTCGCGGTGCGCAATTCGGCGGTGCTGCCCCGCGGCAGCTGCACGCCATCCCGGATGCGCAGCCGCGTGACCGCCGTGTAATTGCGGGCGACCATCGATTCGAGCTGCCCGACGTCGGCGCCGGCGAGCTTGACCTTGGCGTTCATCGGCAGGTTCAGCGCGTTGGAGAACACCGCGTTGAGTGAATAACCGCCCGACCCCAGGCCCGGGGCCGGAAGAGGCAGGCTGGCAAGGCCGTTCGTGGCGCATCCCGCGGTGACCATCGCCGCGGCCACCGCCATGAGCATGCCCCGCGCGCCCGCGCCCGTCATTTCTGCCCCATGGCGGCCATGCCGTCGAGCACGTAGGTCAACCCGAAATCGGGGCCGAAGTCCTGGATGGTCCCGGTGCTGCAGCCCAGTTGTCGAAGCCCCATCAGGTTGCAGATCTCTTTGGTGTACTGGCTGTCGAACAGCAATCGGTCCGTCAGGAAGCGGGCCCGCACGCTGCCGTTCGCCCGGTCGATCATGTTGTAGGCGTTGTCGGCCACCAGGGGGGCCAGATCCAGCAGCTCGGCCAGGTCACGCCGCTGGTCGGTCACCGTCTTCAGCGTGCCGTTGCCGTGCAGGACGGCCTGTTTGACGTTGTCGCGGTTGGCGTCGAGCAGGTCACCGGCCCGCTGGATCAGTTGGTCGAGCTTGCGCCCGGTGTTGCCGCTGCCGAGGTCCTCGTCGGCCACGATCTGGCTGACCTGGTGGATGGTGGAGGCGAATTCGCGCAGTTTCGAGTCGTTGGCGGCGACGGCGTCGAACAGCGTGCTGATGTTTTTGACGATCGTGGTGATCTGCTCGCGGGTCGCCGCGCCGCCGTCGCTGGACAGCCGCAGCGCCTTGGACAGCTCGCCCAACGCCGCCTTGATCTTCTCGCCGTTGCCGTTGACCACCTCGGTGCCGCCGCCGAGCACGTCGGCGATCGGGCCGCCGCCTCGCCCGTCACCCTCGAGCGACTTGGTCACCTTGTCCAAAACATTCAGCACACTGCTGAATTCGACGGGGGTCTTGGTCCTGGGCAGCCCGATGGTGTCGTGATTCTGCAGGGTCGGTCCGCCGTGGTAGGGCGGCGTCAGCTCGATCTGCCGGTCGGTGAGGATGGACGTCGACACCGTGACGGCCTGCGCGGTGGCGGGCACCTTGACGTGGCGGTCGACGGTGAACTGGACCTCGACGTAACCCCCCTTGGGGTTGATCTTGGTGATCTTGCCCACCGGCATGCCCAGCACCGCAACCTCGTTGCCCTCGTAGAGGCCTGAGGCGCTGTCGAATTGGGCCGTCACGGTGATCGTGTCGTCGTCCGAACTCAGGTACCACCAGCCGGCGCCGACCGCCGCGGCGAGGACCGCGACCGCGGCGACGATGGCCAGCGCCTTGGCGCCGAGCCCGTTCACTTGCAGTCCTTGAAGTACTGGATCATGCCGAACTGCTTGGCACGCCCGCTGATTGCGCACATCCACGAGTCGATCAACGGGACATTGGGGGCGTTGAAGTTGATCGCGTTGCCGTCACCGGTCAGGTTGGCCGCCTCGCGGAAGAAGATCGGGCTGGTTTGTAGCATGCTGTGCAGCAGGTCGTCGTGCGCCGACATCAAGTTGGTGAAGTCGCGCATGTCCCTGATCAACGCGTCCAGGCCCGAGCGGTCGTTGACCACGACCTGGCTCATGGTGTCGACCAGACTCGACAGGGATTGCATCATCGCGTGGAAAACGGCGCGCCGCGCGACGAATTGGCCCAGCAGGTCCTGACCCTGGTCGACGAGGGCGCCGATGCCGGCCTGCTGGCGGCGCAGCGTGTTGGTGACCTGCTCGGTGCTGCGCAGCAGCTGCCCCAACTGGTCACGTCGCACCGCGATGATCGACGACAAGGTGTTGATGTTCGTGATCGCCTGCGGCACAACGGCGGGCAGGCCCTCAAGCTGCTTGCCGAGCACCGCCAGCGATTGGGCGAACCTGTCGGAGTCGACCTGCTCGAAGGTGGTCGTGGCGTCCTGCAGCGCGGCCTGCAGGTCGTAGGGCACCTCGGTGTGCCCCAGGTCGAAGGTCTCGTTGGGCAGGCGGGCGGGCCCCTTGGGCTCCAGCGCGAGATAGCGCGAGCCCAAGATGGTGGTGACCCGGATCTGTGCACGAGAATCCTTGCCCAGCTTGATGTCGTCGCGGACCTTCAACCCCGCCTCGACATGGTCGCCGACGAGTTTCATGCTCGTGACGTTGCCCACCGGGATACCCGCGACCACGATCGGGTTGCCGGCCCGCAGCGAGGCCGCTTGCAGGAACTCGGCGGTGTAATGGCGATAGCCGGCGCCGATCGCGTGCACCGCCAGCATGACTGAAATCACCACCGCGACCACCGCGACGGCGATGAACCCGAGCCAGGTCTTGTTGTAGCTTTCCAGCGGGCGCTTCGTCAGCCCCGACAACCTCCGCCGTACCGATGCCTCAGCCATCGACCGTGCTCCTGCAGCGTGGGGTGTGCCAGGCCCGGTTGCCCGGCGTGGCCGCGTTGATGATGATCGGCACGACATCGTTGAGCCCGGGGAAGAAACCCATGAAGTTCACGTCGCACACGTAGGCATTGCCGTAGGCGCCCTGATTGCCCACGCGGGTAAGGCCTTTCAGCAGCAGCGGAATGTTGTCACCGAAGAACGCCACCTGCGGTTTGACGTCCATGATGTGTTTGGTGACGCCGGGCTGGCGATCGATGAATTCGCGCAGCGCCGGGTAGACGTCGGTCGCCGAGGCCGACAGCCGGTCGGTCACCCGGGCCAGCGAACCGACCGAAGCGACCAGGTCCGGGCGCCGCCGGTCGAGGTCGCCGACGACGCTGCGGGCCGCCGTGATGACCCCGTCGAGATCGTCGTTCTGTTGAGCGAGGTTGCCGACCACCTTGTTGAGGTTGGTGATCACGCTGCCCAGGGCCTGGTCGCGGCCCGCGAAAGTCTGTGTCAGCGTGGAGGTCTGGCCGACCAGCGTGGTGAGCGACGACGTGTCGCCCTGCAGCG
>NZ_LZMG01000186.1:0-10570 GCF_001673615.1 Mycobacterium sp. 1245499.0 | reverse complement strand
AGAACGGGCCGGAGGCGATGGCCTCGTTCAGCGACGGCAGAAACTTGCCGACCTCGGTGAAACCGTTGGCCAGATCGTCTTTGCGCTGCACCAAGATGTCGCTTACGGTGCGCAGCTGCTCCAGCACGTGGTTGAGGTTCGGGTTGTCGTTGATCAGGCCCTTGACCTGTTCGGAGAACGCCGCGACGTTGCTCAGCAGGGCGTTGATGGCCTGGCCGCGTTCGTTGAAGGCGGCCAGCAGGGTCTTGGCGTTGACCAGCGCCCGGTCGATCTGGTCGCTACGGTCACCGAGGATGCCCGCCACCTGGTTGGCCTGGGCGAGCAGGTGCTTGACCTCTTCGTCGCGCTTGCCGATGGTGTCGGAGAACTTGGCCACGCCTTCGAGCGCGGGGCTCAGGTGCGGGTAGGTCTGGTCGATGGTCTGCGACAGCACGTGCAGCGACTGCTTGACGGCGTCGATGTCCCAGCCCTGCGCGGCCTTGGTGACGTCGAAGAACGCGTCGTAGATCTGATAGGGCGTGGTGCTCTGGCCGATCGGCAACGTCGACCCGGGCCGCAGCGTCTGGCTGCCGCGCGGCTCGAGTTCGAGCACCTTCTTTCCGAGGATGGTGTCCGTCTTGACGGCCAGCCTGCTCTCGGTGCCGAAGGTCGCGGTGCCGGCGTTGAACTGGATCACGATGTGATCGCCGTCGATCTTGAGACCCTCCACCTTGCCGACGTCCACGCCGGCGATGCGCACCTTATCGCCCTTGCTGAGACCGCCGGTATCGGCGAACTGCCCGTAGTAATGCGGTTTGGCCATCAACATCGGGACGCTGGTGAAGCTTTGGCCCACTCCGATCACCAGCACCGTGACGACGATGCCCATCAGCCCGATGCGGACCCGGTTCGGGGGTTCGAGAGTTCTCATTGCGGCGTGCACCTACCCGTCGGCTGCTGGAACAGCCGGACCGTGCGGACCGGGCCGCCGGCCTGCAGACCGTTGATCTTCAGGGTGATGTCGCAGGCGTAGAAGTTCACGAAGTCCCCGTATGACCCGATGGCGCGCCCGATCATGTTCAACGCGGTCGGCACCTTCTTCAGGTAGTCCTGCAGTTGATCCTGCTGGTCGATCAGCGGCTGCTGGACGGCGTCCAGGTAGTTGATCGTCTTGTGCAGCAGGCCGCGGTTTTCGGCCAGCAGGTCGGCAACCGTGCCGGCGGCGTTGCTGATGTGCGCGGTCCCCCCGGCCAGTTGGTCGCCGTGGTCCTTAAGACCGGTGATCAACACCTCCAGATTGTTGATGGTCTGGTCGAACTGCTGCCGGTGCCGGACCGTCGTGTCCAGCACCGTGTTGAGGTTCTTGATGACCTCGCCGATGGCCTGGTCACGCTCACCGAGTTGGCTGGTCAGCTGCGCGGTCTGGTCGAGGATGTCGTTGATGGTGCCACCCTGCCCCTGGAACACGGTGACCAGCGCGGTCGCGATGCTGTTGACCTTCTGTGGGTCGAGCGCCCGGAACAACGGCTTGAAGCCACCGATCAGGGCGTCGAGGTCGAGCGCCGGCTGGGTGCGGGCGAGCGGGATGAACCCGCCGGGCGCCAGCACCTTGTCGGCGCCGTCGCCCTGGCCGCGCTTGAGTTCGAGGTAGCGGTTGCCGATCAGGTCCAGGTAGCGGATCTGGGCGGTCGTCGACTGATACAGCGGGATCGAGCGGTCGACGTTGAATTTCACCCGTGCCCGCTTGCCGCCGTCGACCAGTTCCACCGTGTCGACCTTGCCGACCTCGACCCCGGAGGCGCGGACGAACTGACCCGCGCGCAGGCCGCTGACGTTGGTGAACTCCGCCGTGTATCCGCTGGTGCGGTCGAAGCGCATCTGACCGAACACCACGATGATCATCACGGTGAAGATCAGCAGCACCACCGAGAAGATGCTGAGCTTGACAAGGGTTCCGGTGATTTTCATGGGTTGATCGTGTTATCCCCTACCTGGCGTCCCCAGACGTACTCGATCGCATACGGCGATCCGGTGTCCAGGTGGTTGTACGGCGCAAGGCTGTTGCCGGAGTCCATCACCAGTTCCGGTGCGGGCCACAGGTCATGGGTGAGCGGTTGCCAGCACCCCGGGGCACCACCGGGGCCGCCGCGCGCGTTCACCCGCGGCAGGTTCTCCGGCCACACGTAGGGGTTCGGCGCGCCACCGACCAGGCCGGCGACGCCGCCGAGCCCCATCGTGAGCGCGGCGACCGCGACCAGCGACAGCGGGTTGGCGACCAACCCCAACCCGGACAGCGCCTGGGTGTGGCTGTTGAGCGAGTAGCCGTTGCCGCCCAGGAACGAGGCGGCCTTGGGCTCGATGTCGTGGTAGTTGCGCACGGTGCAGAACAGCTCGGGACTGTAGGTGTCCAGCAGCTGCGCCGTGGGCACCAGGTCTTCGGCGCCGCGCGCCAGGTACGGACCGCCCTTGTTGAACAGCTCGGCACCGGTGTTGCCGAAGCCGGCCGCCGACAACAACGCCTGATCCAGATCCTTTTGCTGGGCGTTGATGGTGCGCGAGGTGATCACCGCGTTGTTCAAGAAGTCGAACAGGTCCGGCGCCGCGTTCGCGTAGGTGTCGCCCAGCGCCGCCAAACCTTGAATGTCCTTGCGCGCCTGGGGCAACCGCGGATTCACATCATCGAGCAAGATGTTGGCGTTGACCACCGACTGGCCGAACTTCTCGCCCAGCCCCGACAGCGACTGCGCCGCGGCGCTCAGCGTCAGGTTCAGCTTGATCGGATCCACCTTCTCCGCGATCGAGGTGATGGTCTGGAACAGCGTGTTGATCTCGGTGGTCACCGAGCGCGCATCGATCACCGTGCGCGACGAAATCTTCTGCGGCGACGGATTCGCCGGCGTCGTCAGCGAGACGTACTTGCCACCGAACACCGTCGTCGCCTTGATGTCGGCGTTGACGTTCGACGGGATCAGCTTCAGGTAGCGCGGATACACCTCGAGGGTGAACTTGGCGGCCGGCTTGCCGTCGCGCACCGTCTCCGAGATCGAGCCCACCCGGCCGATCTCCACCCCGTTGTAGGTGACCTTCGAACCCGGGTCCATCACCAGTCCGGCGCGCGCGGCCAGCATGGTCAGTTGCGTTTTGGGGGTGAAGCTGCCCCGGAACTGCCCGTAGATCAGGGCCAGCGCCAGCGCGGCGACGACCAGCAGCGCCACGCCGGCCAGCTTGTAGGGCGGGGTGCGGGGGGCGTTGGTCTGGATCGGGCTGGCCATGGCGGTTACACCGTGAGCGCGAAGTTGGGGTTGACGCCATAGAGCGCCAACGCGGCGGCCAACACGACAACCTGCACCGACACCAGCGAGAAGCGCATCGATCGACCGACGGCCTCACCCACGCCGACGGGACCGCCGCCGGCCTCATAGCCGTAGAAGCAGTGGGTGATCATCACGACCGCGGTGATGATGATGGCCTCCAGGAACGACCAGAACACGTCCTCGGGGCGCAGGAACGTCCGGAAGTAGTGCTCGTAGGTGCCGTTCGACTGCCCGTAGATCACCGTCGTGGTGATCTGCGGGGACAGGAAAGTCATGATGATCGCCATGGAGTAGATGGGGATGATCACCACCAGCCCGGCCATGATGCGGGTGGAGGCCAAGAACGAGATCGACTTGATGCCCATCACTTCCAGGGCGTCGACCTCCTCGCTGATGCGCATGGCACCCAGCTCCGCCGTGGCGCCGGCGCCGACCGTGGCGGCCATGGCGATGCCGGTGACGACGGGTGCGGCGATGCGCACGTTGATCAGCGCGGCGAAGAAGCCGGTGAACGCCTCGACGCCGATGTTGCCCAGTGAGGCGAAGCCCTGGATGGCGACCAGCGAGCTACCGGACAGCGTCACGAAGCCGACGATGGCGACGGTGCCACCGATGACCGCCATGGCGCCGGTGCCCATGCCGATCTGGGCGATGAGTCGCAGGGTCTCCTTGCGGTAGTTGCGCACCGCGTGCGGGATGTGCCCGACGGCGATGGCGCCGAACCACGCCATCTGACCGATGTCGTCGAGACCGCGAGCGGCGGCGAGGCCGTAGCGGTTGAGGTTCTCTGCCGCCCGCGGGAAGCGGGCGCGGAAGACGGCGGAAGTCGACACGTCAGTGCCCCGTCCCGAACCGGACACCGATGGTGGTCAGCACGACGTTGACGGCGTAGAGCGCGACGACACAGAGCACGACGGTCTCGTTCACGGCGGTGCCCAGGCCCTTGGAGCCGCCGCGCACGGTCAGGCCGCGGTAGCAACCGACCAGCCCGGCGATCAGCCCGAAGACGGCGGCTTTGACCGTCGCGATGACGACCTCGGGCAAGCCGGTGATGGTGGTCAGCGTGGCCAGGTAGGCGCCACCCGACACGTTCTGCAGGTAGACGCCGAACAGGTAGCCGCCGACCAGGCCAACGGTGATCACCAGGCCGTTGAGCAGGGTCGCGACCAGGGTGGCGGCCACCACCCGGGGGACCACCAGCCGGTGGATCGGGTCGATGCCGAGCACCTCCATCGCGTCGATCTCTTCGCGGATGGTGCGGGCGCCCAGGTCCGCGCAGATCGCGGTCGAGCCGGCGCCGGCGACCACCAGCACCGTGGTCAGCGGGCCGAGCTGGGTGACGGCGCCGATCGCCGCGCCGGCGCCGGAGAGGTCAGCGGCCCCGAACTGGGCGAGCAGGACGTTGAGGGTGAAGATCAGCAGCACGGTCAGCGGGATCGACACCATGATGGTCGGCAGGAACGCCACCCGCATGATGAACCAGCACTGCTGGATGAATTCGCGGTACTGGAAGGGCCAGCGGAACAGCGCCCTCCCGGTGAGCACGCACATCCGGAAGAATCCCCCGACGAGCGTCAAAGGCGTCTCCAGTTGGTCGCGAACGTAGCCAACCAGGTAGGGACCCCGCCGACTTGTCGACGTTGAACTCACCGTTGCCCCCTCGCGACGTCACCGCGCGCCTCCCAGCGCCGCGGCGGATCGTGTAGCACGCCTCTCCCCCTCGCCGCGAGGCGGCTGGGTGTGCCCCCGCCTCGCCCCGACTCAACGTGTGTGACCATCGGCTCCCTACTGGCAAGTAGTAACGGAGACCACAGGAATGTACCCGATGGCCAATCAGGTGTGAACCGCATCCGCACAATTAACCCTTCGCCAACAGCTGGCAAACGTTACAGCTCCCGTCAACTTTCCTTTCTGCCCCTAAAACCTCTTGCCGTAGAATGGATTTAGTCGATTTCTCCGACGCCGTAGCGAACCCGCAGTTCAGTCTTGAGCACCTTGCCGGCCGGGTTGCGCGGCAACGCATCGACGATCTCGAGCGCCTTGGGGTGCTTGTACCGCGCCAGCCGCTCGGTCAAAAACTCGTCCAGCTCTTCGAGCGCTAAATTGTCGCCCGCGACAGCGGCGACCGCGATCGGCACCTCGCCCCACTTCTCGTGCGCCCGGCCGATAACGGCCACCTCGACGATGCTGGGGTGGCTGGCGAGGACGTTTTCCACCTCGGCGCAGTAGATGTTCTCGCCACCGGAGATGATCATGTCCTTCTTGCGGTCGACCACCCACACGTAGCCGTCCTCGTCCATGCGCACGAGGTCGCCGGAGTGAAACCAGCCGCCCGCGAACGCTTCCGCTGTGGCCTGCGGGTTGTTCCAGTAGCCGCTCATCAAAGTTGGTGCGCGGTAGACGATTTCGCCAACCTCGCCGATCGGAACGTCGTTCATGTTTTCGTCGACGACGCGGGCGGCCACGGTGGGGATCACCTTGCCAACCGAGCCGCGTTTGCGAATGGCGTCCTCGCCCAGCAGCATGCACGTCACCGGCGACATCTCCGTCTGGCCGAACGCGGCCAGTATCTGGGCGCCGGGGAACCTCGCCGACATCTCCCGCAGCAGCGCGTCGGGGGCCGGCGCGGCGCCCCAGGAGATCACCCGCAACTTCAGGTCGCGCGGGCGAGCGTGTTGTTCGGCGCAGACCGCCTGCCACTGCGCGGGGACCAGGAAAATCCCGGTGACCTTCTCCGCGGCGAGCACGTCGAGTAGTTGTCCGGGCTCGAACGCGCCCAGCGGGTAGATCACCGTCGGGATGCCCAGCAGCACGCCGGTCAGCAGGTTGCCGATGCCCGCGATGTGAAAAAACGGCACCCCGATGAATCCGACGTCGTTGTTGATGTCGGCGCCGTTGGTGTACAGCCCGGTCATGGTCTGGCCGGTCAGATTCGTGTGGGTCAGTACGGCGCCCTTCGGCCGCCCGGTGGTGCCCGAGGTGTACATGATCAACGCCGGCGAGTCATTGGGGATGTCGACGGGTTGGTGCTCCTCGCCGGGCTCATCGATCAGGTCTTCGTAGCCGAGGACGTTGTCGTCGGCCGGGCCGCCCGCAACCACGACGGTGGCCAGCATTGACTCGATGTCGCGGACCCCGATGGCCACCGGGGCCAGCACCGGTTCGGTGATGATCACCCGCGCCTCGCAGTCCTGGACCAGGAACGCGATCTCGGCTGGCGTGAGTCGGAAGTTCAGCGGAACCGCGATGGCGCCGAGCATGCTGACGGCCAGCACCGATTCGACGAACTCGGTGCGATTGAGCATCAGGATCATCACCCGGTCACCGAAGCCGACACCCCGGCGGCTCAGCGCATCGGCCAGCGCCGCCACCCGGCGGCGCAGGTCACCCCACGACAGGCTGTTGCCCAGGAACCGCAGCGCGGTCGCTTTCGGCTGCATCAGCGCGTGCCGTTCCAGTTGGTTCACCCAGTTCTGTCGCCGGGCCAGGTACGGCTGCTCGTTCGCCTGTGTCGGATGGCTCGCCAATTGCGCGGTCAAACTCAACACTTCCCTTCACTCGCGCACCGCTTGCGCCAGGTTGATATTTGATAAAACTTAGTGTTGTGTGGGTCACACTATGGCGTTGACGATCCACTGACAAGTCCCCGTTAACACCCGTCAAAACTTAAACCCCGTCCCGCCAAGCCCACGAAAGCCCTGGCAGCCCCCGTGAACGCACCGATGTCAATGCAGCCGAGGAGTCGGCGGCCGCTGCGACGGGCGCAGTTGTCCGACGAGGTGGCCGGGCGTCTGCGAGCGGCGATCATGTCCGGCTCGCTGCGGCCGGGGACGTTCATCCGGCTCGACGAGACCGCGGCCCAGCTCGGGGTCAGCGTCACCCCGGTGCGTGAAGCCCTGCTCAAGCTGCGCGGCGAGGGCATGGTGCAGCTCGAACCGCACCGCGGCCACGTCGTGCTGCCGCTGACCCGCCAGGACATCGAGGACATCTTCTGGCTGCAGGCATCGATCGCCCGCGAGCTGGCGGCGGCGGCCACCGACCACATCACCGACGCCGAGATCGACGAGCTGGACCGGATCAACGACTCGCTGGCCACCGCCGTCGGGTCCGGCGACGCCGAAACCATCGCCGGCATCGAGTTCGCGTTTCACCGCGTCTTCAACCAGGCGAGCGGCCGGATCAAGCTGGCCTGGTTCCTGCTCAACGCCGCGCGCTATATGCCGGTGCTGGTCTATGCGGCCGACCCGCAGTGGGGCGAGGCCGCGGTGGACAACCACCGCAAGCTGATCGCCGCGCTGCGCCGGCGCGACACCGCCGCGGTGATCGAGCACACCGTGTGGCAGTTCACCGATGCGGCGACCCGGCTGACCGAGATGCGCGACCGCACCGGGCTTAGCGCTTCCTGACGGTCGCGAGCGTAAGCACACTGCGAATTCGGGGGCGCCTTTGCGCAGTGGGCTTACGTTCGCGGCGAGAACGGGCTGTCGCGGCTGTTAGCTCGCGGCCAGCTGCTCGGCGCGCTGCTTGAGGCTTTCGGCCAGGTGGTCCAGCACGTTGTTGAGGAGTTGCTTCACCATGGGCGCCGGGACCGGCATCGAGGTCTCGACGTCCAGGTCCACGGTCAGCAGGCTCGAGGCGCCCATCGACACCACCGAGAACAACTGTTCCTGCTTGGTGAACAGGTCGCCCTGCTGCAGGACGGTCTGGATCTGGTTTTCGCCCGGGTAGTACACGGCCTGGATGAACATGCTCTGCATACCTTGGTAATCGGTGTCGAGCCGCAGCTGGCTGGGGCGCCCGTCGTCGTAACGCGCCAGCACCCAGAGGCCCTTGATCTCCTCGTTCCACTGCGGGTAGGCCTCGAAGTCGCCGACGATCTTCATGATCAACGCGGCGTCGGCGTCCACTTCGACGGTCTTGCTCATCACTGGCATGCGCGAAGCATATCGGGGGCGTACCGGGCCCCTATTGGTCTACGGTGGCCGTCGCCAGCAGCGCGCGGACTGCGTCGGGAATGGGGACGGATTTGCGGGTTTCCCGGTCGACGTAGACGTGCACCCAGTGCCCCAGCGCGGTGATCGGACGCGCCTGATCATGCGCCAGCCCGTTCTCGGCGCGGAACACGCCCAGCCGGTAGGTGACGCTGCTGCGACCCAGCCGGGTGACGGCCAGGCCCACCACGAGGTGCTGCGGGAATTGCAGTTCGGAGAAGTAGCGGCAGCCCGATTCGGCGACGATGCCCAGCGCGGGCGTGGTGAGCGGGTCCAGCCCGGTGCTGGTGTTGATCCAGGCGTTGATCGCGGTGTCGAAGAGTTGGTAGTACACGGCGTTGTTGAGGTGGCCGAACATGTCGTTGTCGGCCCACCGGGTTCCGACCGGCCACAGCACCGGAAAGTCGTTGCTGGTCAGCCCGTCCGGTGCGGGCGGAACTACGGAAGCCGACGCCATGGTTGTATTCCAGCATGCCTGGAATACGGGGCGCGGTCCTGGAGCACATCGGGTCACCCCGGCCCTACGCACAGTCGCGCCCGATCGCCATCACCGACCTCGACCTCGCACCGCCGGGCCGCGACGAAGTCCTGGTGCGCATCGAGGCCGCCGGCATCTGCCACTCCGACCTGTCGGTGGTCGACGGCAACCGGGTGCGGCCGGTGCCGATGCTGCTAGGCCACGAGGCCGCCGGGATCGTCGAGCGGGTCGGCGAGGGCGTCAACGATCTGGTGGTGGGTCAGCGGGTGGTGCTGGTCTTCCTGCCTCGGTGCGGTCATTGCGCAGCGTGCGCGACCCAGGGCCTGACGCCGTGCGAACCGGGCAGCGCGGCCAATGGCGCCGGCACCTTGCTCGGCGGCGACATTCGGCTCAGCCGGGCCGGGCACCCGGTGTATCACCACCTCGGTGTCTCGGGTTTCGCGACGCATGCGGTGGTCAATCGGGCCAGCGCGGTCCCGGTGCCGTCCGACGTGCCGCCCGATGTCGCGGCGCTGCTGGGCTGCGCCGTGCTCACCGGCGGTGGCGCGGTGCTGAACGTGGGGCATCCGCGGCCGGGCCAGGCGGTCGCCGTCGTCGGGCTCGGCGGGGTCGGGATGGCGGCGCTGCTCACCGCGTTGACCTACGACGACGTGCGGGTGGTCGCCGTCGACCAGTTGCCGGAGAAGTTGGCCGCCGCCCGCCGCCTGGGCGCCCACGACACCTACACACCGCAGCAGGCCACCGAGGCCGGGGTGAAGGCGGCGGTGGTCGTCGAGGCCGTCGGCCATCCCGCCGCGCTGGAGACCGCGATCGGGTTGACCGCACCCGGCGGGCGCACCATCACCGTGGGTCTGCCGCCGCCGTCGGCGCGAATCAGCGTGTCGCCGTTGGGTTTTGTGGCCGAGGGCCGGTCGTTGATCGGCAGTTACCTCGGCTCGGCGGTGCCCAGCCGGGACATCCCCCGGTTTGTCGAGCTGTGGCAGGCGGGCCGGCTGCCGGTGGAATCGCTGGTGTCCTCGACCATTGCGCTCGAGGACATCAACGCGGCAATGGACAATCTGGCCGACGGCACGGCCGTGCGGCAGCTGATCCGATTCGACGGTTAGTCGCCGTGTAACGCGCTGGACAGGGCATCGCCCTGCAGCGCGAACAACCGTTGCGAGCCCGGCCACTCGGGCAGCAGCGAATCGAAGCCGTGGCAGGTGCGGGCGAAGACGTGCAGTTCGGCCGAGACTCCCGCGCGCAGCAACCGCAGCGCATGGTCGATCGCCTCGTCGCGGAACGGGTCGATTTCGGCGCAGGTGATCAAAGCCGGTGGCAGCCCGGCGAATTCGCCTCGGCGCGCGGGCACCGTGGAGGCCGATGCGGCCGCCGGTCCCAGGTAGTAGCCCCACATCAGCTCGGCGGCCTCGCCGTCGAACGCCGGGCTGGCGCGAAATTCCGCCTTCGATCCGGTGGCCCGGTCGTCGAGCACCGGTTGGTGCAGCAACTGGAAGGCCACCGGCGGCAGTGACCCGTCGGCGGCGCGCTGCGCCAGGCATGCGGCCAGGGTGGCGCCGGCGCTGCTGCCGGCGACCGCCAACCGCGCCGGATCGACGCCGAGTGTGTCCGCGTTCGCGGCGACCCACTGCACCACCGTGTCGGCGTCCTCCAGCGCGGCGGGATAGGGGTGTTCGGGCGCCAGCCGGTAGTCCACCGAAACCACCGTGCACCGGCCGCGGCGCGAAAGCTCGACGCACCCGGGATCCGGATCGGTGAGGACAGCGCGGCCGGCGTGCCGGTGCGCGTCTACCGCGGCGGGCCCGCCG
>NZ_LZMG01000185.1:0-10482 GCF_001673615.1 Mycobacterium sp. 1245499.0 | reverse complement strand
CACCGACGGTTGGCGCCCGGATCGGCCCAGTGCTGCAGCCCGCGTGAGGAAATCCTGGCGTAGATGGCGTCGAACTCCTGCTCGGACACCAGGAACGCGTAGTGCTGGCGCGGGATGTCCGCGCCTTCCGGGGCGTCGGCGTAGTCGAGACTTACACCGTGCTCGAGTTCGACGCCATCTACGCCAGGATTTCCTCACGCGGGCTGCAGCACTGGGCCGATCCGGGCGCCAACCGTCCCGGCGAGATCAACCACAACCACGGTGGGCGCGGGGTCTATTTCCTGGACCCGTCCGGCCATGCCATGGAGATCCTCACCAGCCCGTACGGATCGGCGGGCTGAGCGGAAACTTCGCTCAGTCGCCGGTGCGCGCCGTACCGTGCCGCTGGCTTTCCTGCCGGCGATAGTCGTCGGCCAGTTGCGCGACATGCTTGGGCAGGGCACCGGCGGCGACGTCGGCCAACGTCGTTTCTTCGAGCACCGAACGCATGCTGGCCCGCAGCGCGCGCCACACGTCGGTGAGCGCCGCCGTCGGACCCGAATACGGTAGATCGCCCAGCCCGATGTCACGGACGCTGGCCAACGGTCCGTCGATGCAGCGCAGCACGTCGGCGATGCTGATGTCTTTGCCGGGACGGGCCAATTCGTAGCCGCCTTCACGACCGCGGTGGCTGCGCACCAGCCGGTCGGTGCGCAGGTTGGTCAGGATGTCGACGAGGAACTGCGGCGGGATGCCCTGGGCCTGGGCCAGGTCGTCGGTCTTCACCAGCGTTCCGTCGGGCACCGTGGCGAGCTGAATCATCGCCCGCACGGCATACTCCGCCTTCGCCGACATGCGCACTCACAGGATTGTGCCACCCGGCGGCACAATATCGGTGCAGCCTGGCTGACCTGGCGTGCTACCCGCTCGATTCGAGCAGGTCGATGACCCGCTGCGCCTGCTCCTCGACGGTACCGTCCGGGGTCAGACGCAGGTCGGCATTCACTGGCGCCTGATACGGGCTGTCGATGCCGGTGAACTGGGTGATCTCCCCCGCCCGGGCTTTGGCGTACAGGCCCTTGGGATCACGCTTTTCGCATTCCTCGATCGGGGTGTCACAGAACACCTCGAAGAAGTCGAAGCCGGCGTCGACGTGCACTTGGCGCGCCAGTTCGCGTTGCTCGGTCAGCGGACTGATCGCCGGCACCAGCACGACATTGCCGGCGTCGGCGAGCAGCGCCGCCACGTGTGCCAGCCGGCGCAGGTTTTCGGCCCGGTCCGCCATGGAAAAGCCCAGGTCGGCGTTCAAACCGTGTCTCAGGTTGTCACCGTCGAGAACGTAAGCCAGAGAACCCTTTTCGAGCAGCTTCTGCTCCACCAGCATGGCCACCGACGACTTGCCGGATCCGGACAAACCGGTGAACCACACCGTCTTGCCCCGCGGCCGCGCCTCGGCGATGGCGGATGGCTTGTGCCGCACGGTGTTCGGGCTCGCCGCCTGCGCCGAAGCGTCGCGCAGCACCATGCCGGCGGCCACCGTGCCGTTGGTGTGCGGGTCGATGAGGATGAACGAGCCGGTGCTGGGGTTGCGGGTGTACTCGTCGAGCAGCAGCGGCACCTGGGTGCGCAGCGAAATGCGACCGAGTTCGTTGAGCTGCAACGCCGTTGCGCTCTTGTCGCGATGCAGGGTGTTGACGTCGAGCCGGTAGTCGAGCGCGGTCACCTTCGCGTGCGTGGTCCGGGTGGTGTGCTTGATGACGTAGTCGCGGCCGGGCTCGAGCGCCGCATTGTCGGCCATCCAGCACACCGTCGCGTCGAACTCCTGCGCCACCCTGGGCTGATTGTGGGTGCGGGCGATCAAATCACCGCGCGAGATGTCGATCTCGTCGGCCAGGGTCAGCGATACGGCCATCGGCGGAAACGCTTCTTCCACCGGACCATTCGGCCCGTCGATCGCGGTGATCCGGGTGCGCTTGCCGACCGGCAGCACCACCACTTCATCACCCGGCCGCATGACCCCGCTGGCGACCGTGCCGGCGTAGCTGCGGTGGTCCTGGTGTTCGCGGGTATGCGGGCGGATGACGTACTGGACCGGGAACCGCACGTCGACCATGTTGCGGTCACCGGCGATGTACACCTCCTCGAGGTGCGACAGCAACGCCGGGCCCTCGTACCACGGTGTCTGGTCGGACTTGGTCACCACGTTGTCGCCGTGCAGCGCCGAAAGCGGAATGGTGGCCACGTCGTGCACGTCCAGACGCGCGGCGAAGGCGTGGAATTCGTCCCGGATGGCCTCGAATTTCTCTCTGTCCCAGCCGATCAGGTCCATCTTGTTGACCGCGAGCACGATGTGCTGGATGCCCAGCAGGGATGCCAGGAAGGCGTGCCGGCGCGACTGCTCCAGCAGGCCATGTCGCGCGTCGACGAGCACGATCACCAGCTGCGCGGTCGACGCCCCGGTCACCATGTTGCGGGTGTACTGGATGTGGCCGGGGGTGTCGGCGATGATGAATTTGCGCTTGGGAGTGGCGAAGTAGCGGTAAGCGACGTCGATCGTGATGCCCTGTTCGCGCTCGGCCCGCAGGCCGTCGGTCACCAGCGCCAGGTCGGTGTAGTCGTGTCCGCGGTCCTTGGACGTCTGTTCCACCGCGGCCCACTGGTCTTCCATCACGGCCTTGGAGTCATACAGCAGGCGGCCGATCAGGGTGGACTTGCCGTCGTCGACCGAACCCGCGGTCGCGAGCCGCAAAAGCGTTGTCATCAGAAGTATCCCTGCCGTTTGCGGTCTTCCATGCCCGCCTCCGAGATGCGGTCGTCAGCCCGGGTGGCCCCGCGCTCGGTCAGCCGGGACACCGCGGTCTCGGCGATGACCTCGTCCACCGTGGCGGCCTGCGATTCCACGCATCCGGTGCACGTGACGTCGCCGACGGTGCGGAAACGCACCGTCGTCTCGAACACGGGCTCGTCGTCACCCGGTTGCATGTTGCGGTCCACCGCCAGCAGCATGCCGTCGCGACGAAATACCTTGCGCCGGTGCGCGTAATAGATCGACGGCAGCGCGATGTTCTCGGCGCCGATGTAGGACCAGATGTCGAACTCGGTCCAGTTGGACAACGGGAACACCCGGATGTGCTCGCCCTTGTGGTGGCGGCCGTTGTAGAGGTTCCACAGCTCGGGCCGCTGCGCCTTGGGATCCCATTGGCCGAACTCGTCGCGGAAGCTGAAGACGCGTTCCTTGGCGCGGGCCTTCTCCTCGTCGCGGCGCGCTCCGCCGAAGGCGGCGTCGAACTTGTTCTCCCGGATGGCGCGCAGCAGGGTCACGGTCTGGATCGAGTTCCGCCCCTGGCGTGGCTCGACGACCCGCCCGGCGTCGATGTCCTCCTGGACCGAGGCGATCACCAGGCGAACACCGTGCTCGGCGACCAACTCGTCGCGGGTGGCGATCACCTCGTCGAAGTTGTGGCCCGTGTCGACGTGCATCACCGGGAAGGGCAACCGCCCGGGGCGGAACGCCCGCAGCGCCAGGTGCAGCATGACGATGGAATCCTTGCCGCCCGAGAACAGCAGCACCGGCCGCTCGAACTCAGCGGCCACCTCCCGGATGATGTGGATCGCCTCTGCCTCCAGCGAGCGCAGATGGCTCAACTCGTATTGCCCGGCGGCGGGGGCCACCTTCAGATCACCGGTCATAGCTTCCTTCTTAAAACCTGGCAGAACTGACCAACTTTGGCACTTTAGCAAAATATAAGACCAGTTCCCGTTGGCGCTGTCAACCGCGGGCCGACGAGCCGACGCCTGGTGGCGCGCGCGGCGGCCACCGGACACATCGCGTCAAGAGGCGCGGCGGTACTTTTGCCGCCGGTGACGGGTGCGAAAGCATGGACGGATGACTGCCACCCCTCAACCCGCCGGACCAGCCACACCGAGCGGTCGCGACGTCATCGCGCAGTTCCTCCCCCAGTCCCCCTTCGTGGTCAAGCTCGGCATCGTTGCCGACCGCCTCGAGGACGACGAGGTGCGGCTGCGACTGCCCTGGGACCCGTCCAACGTGACCATCGGTGACATGGTCCACGGCGGCGCCATCGCCACGCTCGCCGATCTCACCGTCATGGCGGCGGCATGGTGCGGAGCGCAGGCGCCGCCCGAATTGCGGGGCGTGACGGTCTCCATGGCGCTGGACTTCATGGCCCCGGCCCGGGCCACCGACGTCATCGGCGTCGGCCGAGTGCTGCGGCGCGGCCGCTCGCTGGTCAACTGCGAGGCCGAGATCATCGACCCGCAGGGGACGCTGGTCGCTAAGGCGCTGGCGACCTACAAGGTCGGCTGACCGGCTAGAGCGTCACCTCGTCGAGCTTGCCGGTGGCCACGTCGAACACGAATCCGCGCGCGGAGACGTGCTTGGTGACGAACGGGCTGGCCTCCAGGCGGCGCAGCGACTGCCGGACGTCCTCGGCGAGGTCGGCGAACGCCTCGGCAGCCCACCCGGGCTTGATGCCCGTCTCCTCCTGGATGCTGCGCTTGAAGTCGTCATCGGTGAAGGTGAGCATGCCGCAGTCGGTGTGGTGGATCAGGATGATCTCCCGCGTTCCCAGCAACCGCTGGCTGATGGCCAGCGAGCGGATGACGTCGTCGGTGACGACCCCGCCGGCGTTGCGGATGACGTGGGCCTCCCCCTCGTTGAGGCCGAGGATGCGATAGACATCGAGCCGGGCGTCCATGCACGCGACGACCGCGACATGTTTGCCCGGCGGCATCGGCAGTGGCCCTTCGAAGGTGCTCGCATATTCGGCGTTGTTGGCCAGGTAATCATCGGTAACCGTCACGCAAGCCTCCTTGGGAGTGTCGCGGCCCGAAACGTGCGCGTTTGCTGCACGGCCTCGGTGCCGCGGTGGATCCTAACAACCGATCACACGCGATTCACCGGTGAGAATCAACCGGATCGAAAGCGGACCGAGCGCACCCGACGCCGCAACGCGCGACGCCGTGCTGCCGGCTCGATAGCCTGTCCCAATGCAACGTGGGGTGTGCGGACGGGCATGACTCGATTTCTGGCACGCCGGTTGCTCAACTACGTTGTGCTGCTGGCGCTGGCATCGTTTCTCACGTTTTGCCTGACGTCGGTGGCCTTCAGGCCACTCGACAGCCTGCTGCAGCGCAGCCCGCGGCCGCCGCAGGCCGTGATTGACGCCAAGGCCCACACACTCGGCTTGGACGAGGCGATACCGATCCGCTACGCGCACTGGGCCTCGCACGCCGTGCGCGGCGACTTCGGCAAAACGGTCACCGGGCAGCCAGTCGGGACCACGCTTTGGCGTCGCGTCGGAGTCACCCTGCGCCTGCTCGTCATCGGTTCACTGGCGGGCACCGCGCTGGGCATCGCGGCCGGGGCGTGGGGCGCGATTCGGCAGTATCGACTCAGCGACCGCGTCGTCACCCTGGTGGCGCTGCTGGTGCTCAGCACGCCGACGTTCGTGATCGCCAGCCTGCTGATCCTCGGTGCGCTGCGGGTGAACTGGGCGCTGGGCGTTCACGTCTTCGACTACACCGGGGAGACCTCACCGGGGGTTACCGGCGGGGCCGGTGCGCAGCTGCTCGACCGGTTGCGCCACTTGGTCCTGCCGTCGCTGACCCTGGCGCTGGCCGCCGCGGCCGGCTACAGCCGATACCAACGCAACGCGATGCTCGACGTCCTCGGCCAGGACTTCATTCGCACCGCGCGCGCCAAAGGGCTGACCCGCCGGCGCGCGCTGGTCAAGCATGGGCTGCGGACCGCCCTGATCCCGCTGGCCACCCTGTTCGCCTACGGGGTGGCGGGCCTGGTCACCGGAGCGGTGTTCGTGGAGAAGATCTTCGGCTGGCACGGCATGGGCGAATGGCTGGTGGCCGGCATCGCGACGCAGGACACCAACATCATCGCGGCGATCACCCTGTTCTCCGGGGCGGTGGTGTTGCTGGCCGGGCTGCTCTCGGACGTGTTCTACGCGGCCCTTGATCCGCGGGTGCGGGTGTCATGACCTCTGAGACGAATGCCGATGGCGCCCATGGGTTTTCGGGCCACGAAGTCGCGGATTTCACCTCACGGCGCACCCTGGTGCTACGGCGGTTCGGTCGCAACCGGTTCGCGGTGGCGTCGCTGGCGTTGCTGGTCCTGTTGTTCGTCGGCTGCTACGCGCTGCCCGCGGTGCTGCCGTACTCCTATGAGGACCTTGATTTCACCGCGCTGTTGGCGCCGCCGAACGCGCGGCACTGGCTGGGCACCAACGCGCTGGGTCAGGACCTGTTGGCGCAGATCCTGCGCGGCATGCAGAAATCGATGCTGATCGGCGTCTGCGTCGCGGTGATCTCCACTGGCATCGCCGCCACCGTCGGGGCGATCTCCGGCTATTTCGGTGGCTGGCGCGACCGCGCCTTGATGTGGGTGGTCGACCTGCTGTTGGTGGTGCCCAGCTTCATCCTCATCGCCATCGTGACGCCGCGAATCAAGAACTCGGCCAACGTGTTGATGCTGGTGCTGCTGCTGGCCGGGTTCGGGTGGATGGTCAGCTCACGCATGGTGCGCGGCATGACCATGAGTTTGCGTGAACGCGAATTCATCCGGGCCGCACGGTATATGGGGGTATCGAGCAGTCGCATCATCCTCGGCCACGTGGTGCCGAACGTGGCTTCCATCCTGATCATCGACGCCGCGCTCAACGTCGCCTCGGCCATCCTGGCCGAAACCGGCCTGAGCTTCCTCGGTTTCGGTATCCAGCCGCCGGACGTGTCGCTGGGAACGTTGATCGCCAACGGAACCCAATCGGCGACCACCTTTCCGTGGGTGTTTCTGTTTCCGGCGGGCGTGCTGGTGCTGATCCTGGTGTGCGCCAACCTCACCGGCGACGGACTGCGCGACGCGCTCGACCCCGGCAGCGCGGGGCTGCGGGGTGGGGGCGGATGAGCGCGCTGCTCGAGGTGACCGACCTGGCGGTCACCTTCGGAGCCGGCGGCGCGCCGGTGACCGCGGTGCGCGGCATCAGCTATCGCATCGAACCGGGAGAGGTCGTCGCGATGGTCGGCGAATCCGGTTCGGGGAAGTCCGTTTCGGCGATGGCGGCCATCGGACTGTTGCCCGAGTACGCGCGGGTGCGCGGCTCGGTCCGGTTGCACGGCACCGAGCTGCTTGGCCTCGGCGACGACGCCATGTCGCGGTTTCGCGGCAAGACGGTCGGCATGGTGTTCCAGGACCCGATGTCGGCGCTGACGCCGGTCTACACCGTCGGCGATCAGATCGCCGAGGCGATCGAGATCCATCAGCCGCGGGCGGGCAAGAAGGCCGCCCGCCGGCGCGCGGTGGAACTGCTCGAACTAGTGGGAATCGCCCAGCCGGAACGGCGCGCCCGAGCGTTTCCCCATGAGCTGTCCGGCGGTGAGCGGCAACGGGTGGTGATCGCGATCGCGATCGCCAACGACCCCGACCTGTTGATCTGCGACGAGCCGACCACCGCGCTGGATGTCACGGTGCAGGCGCAGATCCTCGAGGTGCTCAAGACGGCCCGCGACATCACCGGCGCCGGGGTGCTGATCATCACCCACGACCTCGGTGTGGTCGCCGAGTTCGCCGACCGGGCGTTGGTGATGTACGCCGGGCGGGTCGTCGAATCCGCTTCCGTGCGTGACCTTTACCGGGACCGGCGGATGCCCTACACCGTCGGGCTGCTGGGTTCGGTGCCGCGACTGGACGCCGCTCAGGGCACCCGGCTGGTGCCGATCCCCGGCGCGCCGCCGTCGCTGGCCGGCCTGGATCCCGGCTGCCCGTTCGCGCCGCGCTGCCCGCTGGCCATCGACGAATGCCGGCTCGAGGAGCCGGAATTACTTGCCGTCGGCACCGATCACCGGGCGGCCTGCATCCGCACCGAGCAAGTCGACGGCCGAAGCGCCGCGGACATCTACGGCGTGAGCACCGAAGCCCACCAAGCGGAATCGGCCGACGGCTCGGTGGTCGTCGCGGTGCGCGACCTGACCAAGACCTACCGGCTGACCAAGGGCGTGTTGCGCCGCAGCGCCGGCGAGGTCCGCGCGGTCGACGGCGTCAGTTTCGAGCTGCGGCAGGGCCGCACCCTGGGCATCGTCGGTGAGTCGGGTTCGGGCAAGTCGACCACTCTGCACGAGATCCTGGAACTCACCGGCCCCCAGTCGGGTTCGATCGAAGTGCTGGGCACCGATGTCACCACGTTGAGCACGGCGCGCAGGCGAGCGCTGCGGCGCGACATCCAGGTCGTGTTCCAAGACCCGATCGCGTCGCTGGATCCGCGGCTACCGGTGTCCGAGTTGCTGGCGGAACCCCTGCGGGCCAATGGGTTCGACAAAGGTCGCACCAACGTGCGCGTCGCCGAGCTGCTGGAAATCGTGGGTCTGCGCCGCGCCGACGCGGTCCGTTACCCCGCCGAATTCTCCGGCGGCCAGAAGCAGCGCATCGGCATCGCCCGCGCGCTGGCACTGCAGCCGAAGATCCTGGCGCTCGACGAACCGGTGTCCGCGCTCGACGTATCCATCCAGGCCGGGATAATCAATTTGTTGCTGGACCTGCAAGAGCGGTTCGGCCTATCTTATCTGTTTGTCTCCCATGATCTTTCGGTCGTCAAACACCTGGCTCACGACGTCGTGGTGATGTATGCCGGCGCCATCGTGGAGCAGGGTGACAGCCGGCAGGTCTTCGCCGATCCGCAACACGAATACACCCGGCGGCTGCTGAACGCGGTGCCGCAACCGGATCCGGGCAGACGTGCCTAGCCGGGCGGTCCTGGCGCGTCGGGGGATCCGCTGCGCGGCAGCGTGTTTCGCGATGATGCTGGCAATCTCGGGTTGCTCGCCGGCCGTCAGCCTGATTCCCGAAACGGGCCAGAACGCGCAGATCGGCTCCACGAGCGACCTCAACCCGCACGATCCGGCCACTCTGCAAGACGGCGGCGACCTGCGACTGGCGCTCACCGACTTTCCACCGAACTTCAACATCTTGCACATCGACGGCAATTCGGCCGACGTCTCGGCGATGATGAAGGCCACCCTGCCGCGGGCATTCATCATCGGCCCCGACGGCTCCACGACGGTCGACACCGACTACTTCACCAGCATCGAGCTCACCGGCACTGCGCCACAGGTGGTTACGTACACGATCAACCCCAAGGCGGTGTGGTCGGACGGCACGCCGATCACCTGGGCGGACATCGCCAGCCAGATCCACGCCCTGAGCGGTGTCGACAAGACCTTCGAGATCGCCGGACCAAGCGGTGCGGACCGCGTCGCCTCGGTGACCCGGGGCGTCGACGACCGGCAGGCCATCATGACCTTCGCCAAGCCCTACGCCGAATGGCGCGGCATGTTCGCCGGCAACGGAATGCTGCTGCCCAAGAGCATGACGGCCACCCCGGAGGCATTCAACAAGGGCCAGCTGGAGGGTCCCGGACCGTCGGCCGGACCGTTCGTCGTCTCGTCGTTGGATCGGACCACCCAGCGGATCGTGTTGAGCCGCAACCCGAAATGGTGGGGCGCGCGACCTCGGCTGGACACCATCACCTATCTGGTGCTCGACGATGCCGCGCGGCTACCGGCGCTGCAGAACAACACGATCGACGCCACCGGGGTCGGCACCGTCGATCAGCTGACCATCGCCCAGCGCACCAAGGGGATCTCGATCCGGCGCGCGCCCGCGCCGGCGTGGTCTCACTTCACGTTCAACGGCGCCCCGGGCTCGATCCTGTCCGACCGGGCGCTGCGCGTCGCGGTCGCCAAGGGCATCGATCGGCAGACCATCGCCAAGGTCGTCCAGTACGGCCTGACCAGTAACCCGGTGGCGCTGGGCAACCACATCTATGTCGCGGGGCAGCAGGGCTATCAGGACAACAGCTCGGTCGTTCCCTACGACCCGGCCGCGGCCAGCCGGGAGCTCGACGCGTTGGGCTGGAAGCGGACCGGCCAGTTCCGCGAGAAGGACGGCCGGCAGCTGGTCATCCGCGATTTGTTCTACGACGCCCAGGGCAGCCGGCAGTTCGCCCAGATCGCCCAGCACAGCCTGGCCCAGATCGGGGTCAAGCTGGAGCTCGTCTCCCGTTCCGGCAGCGGCTTTTTCACCAACTACATCAACGTCGGGGCGTTTGATATGGCCCAGTTCGGTTGGCTCGGCGACGCCTTCCCGCTCTCGGCGCTGACCCAGATCTACAAGTCGGACGGGGAAAGCAATTTCGGCAAGATCGGCAGCGAACAGATCGACGCCGCCATCGAAAGCACCCTGGAAGAACTCGACCCGGCCAAGGCGCGGGCGCTGGCCAACGATCTCGACAAGCTCATCTGGGCCGAGGGATTCAGCCTTCCGCTGACGCAGTCGCCCGGGGATGTCGCGGTGCGCGGCACGCTGGCCGAAAGTTACTGTGGTGGGCGCTGTCCCGGTTCACCACCCTGGGCAACCTACCGTTTCGCTACGAGGAAGACCTGGTAAGCCGCATCGCGTTCCGCGAACTGGACTATGCG
>NZ_LZMG01000184.1:0-5463 GCF_001673615.1 Mycobacterium sp. 1245499.0 | reverse complement strand
GCGCCGGCGGCGGCGTCGGGGTGTATGTGGACACCGACGCCAAGAACTCGGCGCGCTACCTGGTGCACTTCACCCAGTCCGGCCTCGGGTTGCCCGATGAGTCCTATTACCGCGAAGAGCGGCACGCGCAGGTGCTGGAGGCGTACCCGGCGCACATCGCGCGGATGTTCGCCCTGGTGTTCGGCGGCGATCCGGCCGACCACCTTGCGACCGCCGACCGCATCGTCGCGCTGGAGGCCAGGCTGGCCGAGGCGCACTGGGATGTGGTCAAGCGCCGCGACGCCGACCTCACCTACAACCTGCGCACGTTCGCCGAACTTCGCGACGAGGCGGTGGGCTTCGATTGGGCCGGCTGGGTGGGCGGGCTCGGCGCCGACCCGGAGTCCCTCGCGGAAGTGATTGTGCGCCAGCCTGATTACCTGCGCACGTTCGCCGAGCTGTGGCGCAACGAAGACCTCGAGGTGTGGAAGAGCTGGGCACAGTGGCGGTTGATCCGCGCCCGGGCCGCCTGGCTGACCGACGAGGTGGTGTCCGCGGACTTCGACTTCTACGGCCGCCTGCTGACCGGCACCGAGCAGATCCGCGATCGGTGGAAGCGCGCGGTGTCGCTGGTGGAGAACCTGATGGGCGACGCCGTCGGAAAGCTCTACGTGCAACGGCATTTCCCGCCCGGGGCGAAGGCCCGCATCGACGAACTGGTGGCCAACCTGCGGGCGGCCTACCGGATCAGCATCAGCGACCTGGACTGGATGACCCCGGCGACCCGGGAGCGGGCGCTGACGAAGCTGGACAAGTTCACCGCCAAAGTCGGCTACCCGGCGAAGTGGCGTGACTACTCCGCGCTGGTGATCGACCGGGCCGACCTGTACGGCAACTACCAGCGCGGGTACGCCGTCAACCACGACCGCGAGCTGGCCAAGTTGGGCGGGCCGGTGGACAGGGACGAGTGGTTCATGACGCCGCAGACCGTCAACGCCTACTACAACCCGGGCATGAACGAAATCGTCTTTCCGGCAGCCATTTTGCAGCCGCCGTTCTTCGACGCCGAGGCCGACGACGCGGCCAACTACGGTGGTATCGGCGCGGTGATCGGCCACGAGATCGGCCACGGCTTCGACGACCAGGGCGCCAAATATGACGGCGACGGCAATCTGGTGGACTGGTGGACCGACGCCGACCGCGCCGAGTTCGCCACCCGCACAAAGGCTCTCATCGAGCAGTACGACGCCTACACGCCGCGGGGACTGGCGAGCGAGCACCACGTCAACGGCGCGTTCACCGTCGGGGAGAACATCGGCGACCTGGGCGGCTTGTCGATCGCGCTGCTGGCCTACCAGCTGTCACTGAACGGCCAGCCGGCTCCGGTCATCGACGGCCTGACCGGCGTGCAGCGGGTGTTCTACGGGTGGGCCCAGGTATGGCGCACCAAATCCCGTGAGGCCGAGGCGATCCGGCGCCTGGCGGTGGATCCGCACTCGCCGCCGGAGTTCCGCTGCAACGGCGTGCTGCGCAACATGGACGCCTTCTACGACGCCTTCGACGGCGCCGATGTTGGCGCGCTGTTCCTGGAACCGGGCAACCGGGTCAAGATCTGGAACTGACACCCAGCTGGGCGGCCTCGATCCGGGCGGGTACGTGCTTGTGCCACGGCGTGCCGGCGTAGGGATCGCGCCATTCGGTGGAGGTGAGCGCGTTCGGGGCGACACCCGCAGTGACGGTGCGCCCGTCGTCGCCGACGTAGTCGAGCCCGAATCCGTTGGGCAGGGCGGCATGTCCGGGGAGCATGGTCTCGGTGATCTCGACGGTGGCCTCGGCGCTGCCGGTCGCGGTGCTGATGCGGGCCCGGCAGCCGTCGACGAGCCCCAGGGCCTGGGCGTCCTCGACGCTGACCCGCAGTGCGCCGTCGGCGTCGCGCTTGCGCCAGGACGGGTCGCGGAAGATGTCGTTGGCGGTATAGGCGCGTCGCTCCCCCACCGACAGCACGATCGGGAAATCCGGCGTGGTAAGCCGGGGCGGGGTGCGGGTCAGCGCCCCCAATTCGTCGAGCATCGCGGGGATTTCCAGGGCGATCTTGCGGTCGGCGTGGCTGATCAACGCGAAGTCGTCCTCGTAGTTGTGCACGGTGAACGTCACCCCCGACGGGTTGTCCATGATCGCGTCGAACAGCGCGTTGCCGTCGGCGTGACCGGCGCGCCGCACGGCGTCGGGATAGCTCATCGCGGTCTTCTGGGCGAGGCCCCACAGGGCGGCGGCGCCGCGCAGTCCGTCGGGCAGGGTGGGCCCCAGCGTCTCGTAGAGAACATACGGAAGCAGCTGCGCCACAGTCGGATTGGTGGCGACGGCGGAGAGGAACGCCTCGGTGTAGGCCTGCCGTCCCCGCTGGGCGGCCTCGTGCAGGGGCAGCAGGTCCGCGTCGTCCACCACCCCGAGCGCCCGCACCAGCCGCGCCCAGATCTCGGGTTCTGGCAGGGTGCCCGGCAACGGTGGCAGCAGTGGGCGGCGCAGCTGGAAGGTGTTGTGCGGGAATTCCAGGTTGAAGAAGGTGGCCTCCGCCTTCTCGAACTGGGAGGCGGCGGGAAGCACATAGTGGGCGAGCCTGGCCGTCTCGGTCATCGCGACGTCGATGACCACCATCAGCTCCAGTGATCGGAACGCCTCGCGGCAGGCGGCCGAATTCGCCAGTGAGTGAGCCGGATTGCTGCTTTCGACGATCATGGCCCGGAAGCGATCCGGGTGATCGGTCAGGATTTCCTCGGGCACCACGTTGCTGGGCACCAGACCGGAGATGATCGGGGCGCCGGTCACCGGGGTGCGGCCGGAGAACTGGCCGAACAGCGGCGCGAACGACGAATGTAGGTGCTGGCCGCCCTGTTTCGCGAAATTGCCGGTGAAGATCCAGAGCAGCTTGTTCAGATAGGAGCACAGCGTGCTGTTGGGTGCCTGCTGCACCCCGAGGTCCTCGAACACCGAGACGCTGGCCGCGGTGCCGATGCGCCGCGCCGCCGCGCGCAGCAGTTCCTCGTCCACCCCGCAGTGCTGCGCGTAGCCGGCCACCGGAATCTGGCGCAGCGCGTCACGCACGGTGTCGGCACCGCGCACATGCTCGGCGAGAAACGCTTCGTCGCAAAGGTTTTCCTGTACGAGGATGGCGGCCAGCGCGGCCAGGCACCACGCGTCGGTGCCCGGCCGCACCCGCAGGTGGAAGTCGGACATCTTGGCGGTGTCGGTGACGACGGGATCGATGACGATCATCGAGCGGTTCGGATCCTTCGCGATCTCGTTGAGCGCCACCCGGGCCCGCGGGAAGCTCTGCGACATCCACGGGTTCTTTCCGACGAACACCGCCACCTCGGCGTGCTCGAACTCGCCCCGGGTGTGGCCGCCGTACAGCTGGCCGTCGACCCAGGCCTCGCCGGTTTTCTCCTGCGCCAAGGCATTTGACCGGTAACGCGAACCCAGCGCCTTGAGGAAGGCGCCGCTGTACGCCCCGCCCAGGTGGTTGCCCTGCCCGCCGCCGCCGTAGTAGAAGATCTTGTCCCCGCCGTAGCTGTCGCGGATGTGTTTGAAGCCCTCGGCGATCTCCACGATCGCGGTGTCCCAGTCGATCTCCTCGTAGCTGCCGTCGGCGCGGCGGCGCAGCGGCGAGGTCAGCCGGGCGCGGCTGTTCTGATAGTGGTCCAGGCGCAACGCCTTGTTGCAGGTGTAGCCCTGCGAGGCGGGATGGGCCTTGTCACCGCGGATGCGGGCCAGCCGGCGATCCTCGACTTGAACCACGATGCCACAGTTGCATTCGCACAGAATGCATGCGCTGGGTTGCCATTCACCGGTCATTGCGGGTGTCCTTTCCGGCTGCCTGATAGGACGAGGTGGCCAGCAGCAGCTCGCGCAGCTGGCGATGGACGACGTCGAGGGGCATCAGGTCGCGTCGCACCCGGGCCAGCACGATCGCACCCTCGAGCGCGGTGGTGGCCAGGACGGCCAGCTCGCTCGCCCGCTCCCGCGGAACACCGTCGGCGATCAACCGCGCGGCGATCAGGTCGTTCCACCGGTCGAAGGCCGCGGCGGCGCGTTCGACCACCGGGGCGATGCGCTCGGCGTCCTGCTGTTCGCCCGCCTCGACGGAGACCGCCACGATCGGGCAGCCGGCGCGGAAGTCGGTATCGAGCAGCTGCCGGCGGTACTGGTCGATCAACGTGTCGATCAACTGCAGTCCGTCGGCCGCGCCGGCGATCACGGCGGCAACGTACTCGCCGGCGAAGTCGACGGCCTCGCAGAGCAACTGGGTGCGCCCGCCGGGGAAGTAGTGGTAGGCCGAGCCCCGCGGCGCGCCGCTGTGTTCGAGCACGTCGGAGATGGCGGTGGCGCGCGCGCCCCGCTCGCGGATCAGCAGCGCGGCGGACACGACCATCCGCTCGCGTGGACTACGCATCGCAGCTCCTCAGCCATCGGGGTATGTATGATGCTATACATACCGCGCGCGCGAGCGGAACCCCCAGGCAACAACAACCCGCCTAACCGCAAATCGCCCATTCCCGCTCGGGAATGGGCGATTGTGCGCTGTCGCTGCGGGTTAGTTCATCCAGTCGGCGGAGCCGTCGTTCTTCTTGTAATTGCCGCCGCTGGAGTTCTTCACGACGATCGGGTCACCGGGACCGAAGTTGTCGAAGAACCACTTGGCGTTGGTCGGGCTGATGTTGATGCAGCCGTGGCTGACGTCGCGCTTGCCCTGGTCGTCCACCGACCACGGCGCGCTGTGCACGTAGTCGCCGACGTTGTCGAAGCGGACCGCGTCCTCCACCGTCACCTTGTAGCCGTAGGTCGAGTTGACCGGCACGCCGTAGGTCGAGGAGTCCATCACCACCGACGCCTTCTTGTCCTGGACGTAATAGGTGCCGTTGGGGGTTTGGTGATTGCCCGACGTCATGCCCATCGACATCGGGAAGGTCTTCTCGACGGTGCCGTTGCGGGTGACAGTCAGCTGGTGGGTGGCGTCGTCGGCGGTGGCGATCAGCGTGTCACCGGTCTGAAAGGTGGACACGGTGCCGCCGGCGTCGACCGTCACGGCGGTGTGGGCGGGCCAGAAGTTGATCGGCCGCCAGCGCAGCTGGGTCGGGGTCATCCAGTAGAACTTGCCCGGCACCGGCGGGACCGAGGAGACGTGCACCGCCGCGATGGCCGCGTCGGCGTTCTCGACCGTGCCCGGGAAGTTGATGATGATCGGCTGGCCCACGCCCACGGTCGAGCCGCTCTTCGGGACGAACGACGGCGGCCCGAACGGCGCCGTGCCGGTGAACGGCGTGTTGTTCTGCCCATCGGCGGCGGCCGCGGCGGGTTGGGCGCCCGGCGGAACCCATGGCGGCGGCGCCAGTGGGTTGGGCGGCGGCGGGGCCGCCTGCGGGCTGGCCGGCCTGCTGTCGCTGCCGCTGGTGGCCCGGCCGCTGGACCACCGGCCCAAGAGCGCGA
>NZ_LZMG01000183.1:0-14188 GCF_001673615.1 Mycobacterium sp. 1245499.0 | reverse complement strand
CCCCGTGTGAGAGTGACCCCGCGCGAACGCTTCTGGGCCGAAAGGACCTCACACAGCCACACCGCCCCCATCGACATGCAGGGTCGAACCGGTGACAAAGCTGGACCGCGGAGAACTCAGGAAGAGCACCGCCTCGGCGATCTCGGACGGGAAGGCGGTGCGGCCCAACGGCAGCGCCCGCCCCAGGTCCTCATTGACTTCCCCCCATTCCGCGGCCACGCCGGGCGTGCGAGTGGGCCCGGGCGCGACGCTGTTCACCCGCACCCCGGCCGCTCCGAATTCGGCGGCCCAGGTGCGGGTGAGCGATTCCAGCGCGGCTTTGGAAGCGCTGTAGCCCGAGGCGCCGGGAATTCCCTTGAATGCGGCCATGGTGGTGATGTTGACGATGCTGCCACGGCCGCGCTTCAGCATCCCCGGGATCAGGCCGGCTACTAGGAAGTACGCACCGCGAACGTTGGTGTCGAACAACGTCTCGAAAGACGCCGCATTCTGTTCGACCGTCAACGCCGACGGAAAAGTGCCGGCGTTGTTGACGATGATGTCGACCTCACCGCACTGTTGCACAAGCAAATTCACCGACTCGAGATCGGCCATGTCGGTCTGGATAAACCGCGCGTTCGGGCCAATCAGCTCCACCGCTTGCGCACCTCTGACCGGATTGCGACCCGTGACAATCACGGTGGCGCCCTCGCTTGCGAGCAGTCGCGCGGATTCCATTCCGATGCCCGCCGTCCCGCCGGTGATGACGGCGGTGTGGTCCATCAGCTCCATCGGACTCACCTGTAGAAACCTCTTACTTGGCGCCGCTGGGTGTCTGGGAAGCCATCCAGGCGCTAAAGGTGGTGGGGTAGACGACCACATCTTCACCATCGATGGGAACGATGCTGCGTTCGTCGAGCACCGCACCGTAGTAGCGGGCACCGGTATCGGTAACCACCTGGCGCGCATCACCCGTTACCGCAAACCTTGCCCGGATGAAGTCGTCCATGCCTTGCTTTTCGGGGCCGGCGATGTTGATCACCCCGTTGATTGGATCGGCGGTCGCCGCACGGGTAACGGCCGTCGCGACATCCGCCGAAGCAATGGGCTGAAACGCCCCGTGCGGCGCGCGGACCGTGTCACCGTCGGCCAATGAATCCGCAATGCCGTCAACGAATTCGAAGAACTGAGTCGCCCGCACGATTGAGTACGGAGATCCCGATTCCGTGATCACCTTTTCCTGGGCTATCTTGGCCCGCATGTAGCCGCTTTCGGCGGCCCGGTCGGCGCCCACGATCGATAAGGCGACGTGATTGCGCACCCCGGCGGCCCGCTCCGCCGCCAGCAGGTTGCGGGTGGAGGTGGTGAAGAAGTTCAGGACATCATCGTCGGCCCAGGACGGCGAGTTGGAGACGTCCACCACCGTGTCGACACCGGTGACGGCAACGGCAACACCCTCCCCGGTTACGGTGTTGACGCCGGTGCTCGGTGATGCCGGGACTGCTTGGTGTCCCTGGTCGGTCAGCATGGCGACGACCTGTGATCCGATCAGCCCGCTGCCACCGATTACCAAAATCTTCATGATCATGCCTTTCAAGTCTCCCGATGCACTGGCCCTTTCAGCATGATTCAGGCGAGGGCAAGTCGGAACCCTGGAAAGTCCGTAGTTATGCCGAACTCAGGGGGCCAAGTCCTTGGCCAAACCTCGCAGTTGGCGGCGCGAGGTGAGGCCAAGCTTGGCGAACACTTTCCGCAGGTGCCATTCGACGGTGTGCGAGCTGATGAACAACTGCGCGGCGATCTCGGGGTTCGTCAGCCCCTCTCCGGCCAGCCGGGCGATCTGCGCCTCCTGTGCCGTGAGCTCACCGCCGGATGCTGCGCCTGCTTTGGCCGACCGCTTGCTCACCTTCTCGCCGGTGGCCAGCAGCTCGCGACGGGTCCGTTCGGCGAACGCCTCGGCTCCCATCCGGGCGAACATTTCGTGGGCGGTACCCAACTGGGCGCGCGCGTCGATCCGGCGGTTGCAGCGGCGGAGCCATTCCCCATAGGACAGGTGCGCCCGCGCCAGCTGAACCACGATGCGGGTTCGCGCAAGCCGCTCGATTGCGTCCCGGTAGAAGACCTCCGCTTCACGGTCGGTAGTCAGCAGCGCCCGTGATCGCGCGTAAACTCCGGCTGCCCAATCTGTTTGGGCCCCCAGCGCCCGGGCTTCGAGTTGACGCAGCGCGTCATGGGCGGCGTCTTTGGCGCCGCTTCTCGCGGCAGCTTCGATGAGTTCCACGAGGCACTGGCCGAACAGACCTAAATCCTCGTGTTCGCATGCCTGGCGCGCGGCGGCGAAGGCATCGTCGTAGCGGCTCAGACCGTTGTAGAGGACAGCGCTGGAATACCCGGTCAACGCCACTATTCGGCCTTCGCCCCTGGCGATCCCGTCTGTTGCCGCTCGGTCGATCAGATTGGTCGCGACGTTCTCATTGCCCCGCCAAGCGGCCAGCAGCACCGAGTGATATTTGACCGGGGCATAACCCGTAGCAGCCGAGATGGCGTCGGCCTCCTCGACAAGTTGGGATGCCATTGCGAATTCGCCGGCCTGGACGTGTACACCGGCGCGATAGACCAGGGCGTTCGGTAACACGGCGAGTGCGCCCGCCGCACGCGCCAGGCGTACCGCGTGGGTGGCCAGCCGATGCCATACGTCGTCGTCCCAGAGTTCGTGGGCGGCAGATTCCTGGACGATGGGAAAGGCTCGCCAGAACCAATGCATGACGTCATCGGCGCGCTCGGCGGCAGCTTCGATGAGGCGCAGCGCTTCGCGCATCGCTGCCAGACTCGGGACGAGTCCAGCCGTCGCCCGCAGCGCGACGCCATCAAGAAGGAGATCGACCGGCCGTGCCGGCTTCGGCCCGGGCGGTGCCGCGCGGGCCGCCTCGGCGGTCGACGCAATACCGCCATGCGGGCACAGCCGGCCGCCGAACATCGCCGCCCCCACGGCGTCTAGGTACGTTTCGCGGGATTGCGCGTCGTCCAGTGTTTCCAGCCGGCGTGCGGCGTCGAGCAGGCGTACGGCCGCATCGGAGACCATCGGTGCATCGGCATCACCGCTACGGCTGCGGGAGAAAACGATCTGCGCGCGCAGTCGGGTGACGCGGGCCTGCTTCAGCTTGTCCAGTGGCGCGGCCTCGGCGATGGCGAGCAGCTCGTCCGCGGCGTCGAAGGCCGCCACGTCACGCTTGGCCTGGGCGGCCGCGAGTGCCCGTGCCCCTCTGCGGGCCGAATCCGAGGTCAGTTGGGTGGCCCGTTCCAGGAACGCGGCAGCCGCGGCCACTCCGCCTCGGGCCTGGGCGCGGTCGGCGGAGCTCTCGAGTGCGGCGGCGATGGATTCGTCCGGACCCGGAGCCGCAATGGCCAAATGCCACGCGCGCCGGTCCGGATCGCTTCGTGGGTCGGTCACCTCAGCTAGCGCCCGATGTACGCGTCGGCGATTCATCAGATCCGCCGTGCGGTACGCCGCAGACCTCACCAGAGGATGACGGAATCGCACCCTGGTGCCCACCTCGATCAATCCGGCCGCTTCCGCTCTGGCCGCCGCGTCAAGTGGAAGCCCTAAATGCTCTGTGGCGCGCGACAATAGCGCCGCATCGCCCACCGGCTCTGCGGCCGCAATGATCAATAGCTGCTGGGTCTCGTCCGGCAGTGACCGGATCCGCCGGACGAATGTCTGCTCGATCTGTCCCGCCAGTGGTTGCACGTCCGGGCGCTGGAAGCCGCCGGCCAGCTGCGCGGCGGTCAGACCCCTGGGCAACTCCAACAGCGCCAACGGATTTCCCCGGGTCTCCGCCACGAAGCGCTCGCGCACCTCGTCGTCCAGTCGGCCCGGGATCACCGAATCCAGCAATGCGCGGGCGTCGGCGGGATTGAGGCCGCGGACCGCCAACCCGGGCAACCCGTCCCAATCATCGGCATCGATGGCGGCCGAGGCGTCTCGCACCGCGAACACCATCGCCACGGGCTCGGCGATCAGTCGCCGGGCGACAAACGTCAACGTCTGGGCCGAGATTCGGTCGATCCACTGCGCGTCATCGATGAGGCACAGCAAGGGCTGGGCCTGGGTCGCTGCATCGATCAGACTGAGCACGGCCAGCCCGACGAGGAAGCGATCCGGCGCAGGTCCGGCGCTCCGGCCGAATGCGATCTCCAGTGCACCGCGCTGCGGAGGCGGCAGTTGATCGATGCGATCCAGCAGTGGCACGCACAGTTGCTGTAAAGCGGCAAACGGGAGTTCCATCTCGGACTCCACCCCGGAAACCCTAGCCACGCGGAAGCCCGGGGCACGCTCGGAAACGAAATCCAGCAGCGCCGTCTTGCCAATGCCTGCCTCGCCCCGCAGCACCAGAACCTGACTCTTGCCCGAGCGGGCGCCCGACACCAGCCGGTCGAGGGCAGCACATTCCGCGCGCCGACCACGCAAAGGTTGTGCCTGTTGATCTTTCACCCACACCGCCGCTGGAAAGTGATTTGCCGTTCGACTTTACCGAGCGCACCTGCCTATGGCGTCGAGCACCGACCGCGGCCCGTGTCTTAAATCAATTGCTTGACTTAACGCGGCAGGCGCCGATTAACTCGTCGTGTGGTCAACGAATTGGACGGCAAGGTCGCCATCGTCACCGGCGGCGCTTCGGGCATCGGTCGCGGACTCGTGGAGCGGTTCGTGGTCGAGGGCGCGCGAGTCGTCATCGCCGATGTCGAGACCGACCGCGGCGAGGCGTTGGCCGCATCGCTCGGCGGCGCGGCCGCCTTCCGGACGACCGACGTCTCCGATCCCGAACAGGTGGGGGCGCTGGTATCCGATGCCGTCGAGGAGTTCGGCGGTCTGCACGTCATGGTGAACAACGCCGGGATCTCCAGCCCGCTGCGGAAATTGCTCGACGACGACCTCGCCGATTTTCACCGGGTGATGGGGGTCAACGTGCTCGGCGTGATGGCGGGTACTCGAGATGCCGCGCGGCACATGGCCGAACACGGCGGCGGATCCATCATCAACATCACCTCGATCGGCGGCATCCAGGCCGGCGGCGGTGTGATGATCTACCGCGCGTCCAAGGCGGCCGTCATTCAGTTCACCAAGGCCGCGGCAATCGAGTTGGCAATTCACGAGATTCGGGTCAACGCCATCGCGCCCGGCAACATACCCACGCCGATCCTGGGCAAGTCGGGTGCCGGCATGGACCCCGAACAGCTGCGGCAGTTCGAGGCGCGAATTCGCGAGACGATGCGGGAGGACCGGCCGCTGAAGCGCGAGGGCACGCCCGACGACGTGGCCGAGGCGGCGCTGTATTTCGCCACCGACCGCTCGCGCTATGTCACCGGGACGGTGCTTCCGGTCGACGGTGGGACCGTGGCGGGCAAGCCGATCCGGCCCAAGCGACACAGCTGACACCGCCGGAAGGCCCCGAGCGCGGCGAAGGACGGTCCTAAAATTTAAATCAATCGCTTGACTTAAAGTACCGTACGAGGTTGACTGATCCAATGACCACCGCCGGCCGGACCGTTCGCACCGATCGGGCCAGTTCCACCCAAGAGGCGATCCTGGTGGCGGCCGAGCGCCTGTACGCCGAGCACGGCATGTTCGCCGTGTCCAACCGGCAGGTCAGCGAGGCCGCCGGCCAGGGCAACAACGCCGCCGTCGGCTATCACTTCGGCACCAAGGCCGACCTGGTGCGGGCCATCGAGCACAAGCACCGCGGGCCCGTCGAGCAACTGCGCGAACAGATGGTGACCGAGCTGCTCGACACGGGCGGTTCGACCGACATGCGCAACTGGGTGGCCTGTTTGGTGCGCCCGCTCACCGATCACCTGGAGGAGCTCGGAAATCCGACCTGGTATGCGCGTTTTGCCGCCCAGGCGATGACCGACCCCGCCTACTACAACATCATCGTCAAGGGCGCGCTCAGCTCCCCGTCGCTGGTCCAGGTCGTCGAGGGCATCAACCGCTGCCTGCCCGAACTGCCGGCCGAGGTGCACTTCGAACGCAACATCATGGCCCGAAACTTGTTGATGCACACCTGCGCCGATCGCGAACGCGCGCTCGCCGCGGGAGCGGTGACGTCCCATCGTTCATGGCGTGCCGCGGCGTCCGGACTCATCGACGCGATCGTGGGCCTGTGGCTGGCGCCCGTGACGGCGTACGAGTGAAGGGCGTGCGAATGAAAGTGACTGTCGACCAAGACCTTTGCGCTTCATCAGGGAACTGCGTGATGAACGCGCCCGAAGTGTTCGACCAGCGCGACGACGACGGCGTCGTGGTGCTGCTCAATCCCAATCCCACGCCCGAGCAGGCCGAGGGCGCGCGCCGGGCCGCGGCGGCCTGCCCCGCGCTTGCCATCCACATCGAGGAATGAAAACGATGTCCGACACCCTGACGAGCACCGCGGCGGAGCACGCGTCCGAAATTCCGGACTACCCGATGGCCAGGGAGCCGCGCTGCCCCTTCGCGCCACCGCCGGATGTCATGGCGCTGGCCGAAGCCCGACCGCTGTCCCGGGTCCGGATCTGGGACGGCAGCACACCGTGGCTCATCACCGGCTACGAGCAAGTGCGCGAGCTGTTTTCGGATTCGCGGGTCAGCGTCGACGACCGGCAGCCCGGCTTCCCGCACTGGAACGAAGGCATGCTGTCCACGGTGCACAAGCGGCCGCGATCGGTCTTCACCGCCGACGGCGAGGAGCACACCCGATTCCGGCGGATGCTGTCCAAGCCGTTCACCTTCAAGCGTGTCGAAGGTCTGCGCCCGACCATCCAGCGCATCACCGACGAGCACATCGACGCGATACTCGCCGGGCCGCAGCCTGCCGACATCGTCACCGCATTGGCGCTCCCGGTGCCCTCGCTGGTGATCAGCCAGCTGCTGGGCGTCCCCTACGAAGACGCCGACATGTTCCAGCATCACGCCAACGTCGGCCTCGCGCGCTACGCCACCGGTGATGACACCGTCAAAGGCGCCATGAGCCTGAACAAATACCTCGCTCAGCTGGTCGAGGCCAAGATGGAGAACCCGGCCGAGGACGCGGTTTCCGACCTCGCCGAGCGGGTCAAGGCCGGCGAACTCAGCGTCAAGGAGGCCGCCCAGTTGGGCACCGGCCTGCTGATCGCCGGGCACGAGACCACCTCCAACATGATCGGTCTCGGCGTGCTCGCCCTGCTGGAAAACCCCGACCAGTTGGCCGTCATCCGCGACGCTGAAGATCCGAAGGTCATCGCCAGCGCGGTCGAGGAACTGCTGCGCTACCTGAGCATCATTCAAAACGGCCAGCGCCGCGTCGCGCTCGAAGACATCCACATCGCCGGCGAAACCATCCGCGCCGGTGAGGGCATCATCATCGATCTCGCCCCGGCCAACTGGGATCCGGACGCGTTCGCGGAGCCGGACCGGCTCTACCTGCATCGCTCCGGCGCAGATCGCAACGTCGCATTCGGCTATGGCCGGCATCAGTGCGTCGGGCAGCAGCTGGCCCGCGCCGAGCTGCAGATCGTGTTCCACACGCTGGTGCGGCGCATTCCCACACTGCGCCTTGCCATTCCGATCGAGGAGGTTCCGTTCAAGGACGACCGACTCGCCTACGGCGTCTACGAACTGCCGGTGACCTGGTAGCCAGCCTGCTACTCATCAAATATTCGGATCCGAATGGAGGGTCAACGATGACGACTCAAACAAGTACGCTTTACCCGCCCGGCGGTTATGGCGCTCCGAAGGACCGCCGTGGTCACGCCGCGGGCAGCGACGTCGGCCTTCCGCAGGGGACCGTCGTCTTCTCCGCGGACAACCACATCTCGCTCGCGGACGACATTTTCTACCAACGCTTCCCGGACGACCTGAAGGATAAGGCGCCGCGGATCTGGTACGAGGACGGCGCCTACCAGGTCGGCCGCAAGGGGCAGTCGTTCCTGCCGGGCGACTTCAGCGCCGTGCTGATGCAATACGACGACCTGCCCGGCGCCGCGAGCACCAACATCGAGGCGCGCATCCAGGAGCTGCACGACGACGGCGTCGAGAAGGAATTGGCGTTTCCCAACGCGGTGCTGGCGCTGTTTCACTACCCGGACAAGCAGCTTCGTGAGCTCGCCTTCCGCATCTACAACGAATACATCGCCGAGCTGCAGGAGCGCTCGAACGGCCACTTCTACGGCGCCGGACTGATCAACTGGTGGGACCCGCAGGGCACCAGGACGACGCTTGAAGAGCTGAAGTCGTTGGGGCTCAAGACGTTCCTGCTGCCGCTCAACCCGGGCAAGGACGACGACGGCAACATCATCGACTACGGCAGCACCGCGATGAAGCCGGTCTGGGACGAGATCGAGGCCGCCGGTCTTCCGGTGACCCACCACATCGGGGAGACCCCACCGAAAACGCCGTGCCAGTTCAACAGCGTGGTGGTAGGGATGATGATCAACATCGACGGATTCCGTGAGCAATTCGCCAAGTACCTCTTCACCGGAATTCTCGATGATCATCCCGGGCTGCGCATCGGCTGGTTCGAGGGCGGCATCTCCTGGGTGCCGTGGGCGCTGCAAGACGCCGACCACCTGATGGGCTCGTACCAGCACATGTTCAACCGGACTCTCGAGCACGAACCGCGTTACTACTGGGACACCCACATGAGCGCCTCGTTCATGGTCGACCCGCTGGGCTTGCAGCTGATCGATCAGATCGGGGTGGACAAGGTGATGTGGTCCAGCGACTACCCGCACAACGAGAGCACCTACGGCTATTCCGAGAAATCACTGAAATCCGTTGTGGATGCGGTGGGTCCGGAGAACGCGGTGAAGATCGTCAGCGACAACGTCACGAAGTTCCTGGGTCTGTAGTGACGACGTTCGCGCAACTGAACACCGACACCGGCAACGGACTGGTGATCCCGGAAACCGCCGACCTGGCCCGCCTGCGCCGTGCGACGGGGGCCCGGCTGCGCTCGGCGATGGCGGAGCGCGGTGTCGACGCGATGATCCTGCTGGGCAACAACGCGGTGGTCTACGCCACCGGGGCCAGCTGGCCGCTCGGCGACGCCGGGTTGTCCTACGTCGAGCGGCCGGTGGCCGTGGTGCTCGCCGACGACGACTGGCCACACCTGTTCCTGCCGTTCCGCGAGGGGGCCGCACACGAGTCGGACCTGCCCGCCGATCACCTGCACGGGCCCGTATATCTCGAATTCGACGAGGGCGTCGAGCATTTCGCGCATCAGTTGGCCGATCTCATCCCGGCCACTGCGGTAATCGCGGTCGACGAGTTCACCGGCGCCATGTCGCGTGCCGCCAAGGTTCTGTTCCCGGGCGGAGCACCCGTCGACGCCGCGGCCATCGTCAGCGCCGCCAAGGCGGTGAAGACTCCGGACGAATTGTCGTGCATGCGTACCGCGATCCAGATCACCGACGAGGCGATGGTCGAAGTGCAGAAGAGTTTGGCCCCGGGGATCCGTCAAATCGATTTGTCGGCAAGCTTTTTGCGCCGCGCCTTCGAGCTGGGCGCCACGGCCAGCATGCTCGAGCCGATCTGGCAGGTGATGCCGCCCAGCAAGGCCGAGGGTGTGTGGACCACACACGGCGACTTGGCGCTGCCGCTGCTCACCACGGAACGCGAGCTGGCCGAAGGCGACGTGCTGTGGACCGACGTCAGCATCACCTATCAGGGCTACTGTTCGGACTTCGGGCGCACCTGGATCGTCGGCCGCGATCCGTCACCCCGTCAACAGGCGCAGTTCGACAAGTGGTTCGAGATCATGAGCGCGGTCCTGGGTGTCGCCAAGGCCGGTGTCACCGCCGCGGATCTGGGGCGCGCCGCCATCAAGGCCAACGGTGGCACCAAGCCGTGGCTGCCGCACTTCTACCTGGGCCACGGAATCGGCGTCAATGCCGCCGAAATGCCCATGATAGGAACCGATCTCGGCCAGGAGTTCGACGAGAATTTCGTTTTGCAATCCGGGATGGTGCTGGTGCTGGAGCCCGTCGTCTGGGAGGACGGCACCGGCGGCTATCGCAGCGAAGAGGTCCTGGTGATCACCGAGGAAGGTTGGATCCGTTTGACCGACTACCCCTATGCCCCTTATGGCAACTGAAGTCCTGCCTGACGAGCGCACGCTGCGCCTGGGGCGCCGCCGCCGGGCGCTGGCCCAGATGGCCGCGCACGATCTCGACGTCCTGGTCCTCGGCCGGCAAGCCAATGTCCGGTATGTCACCGGGGCGCCGCAACTGTGGGTCGCCGGCACCAGGCCCTTCGGCCCGACCGGCGTGCTGGTGCGCGAAACCGGCGCCGTCCACCTCCTGAGCACCTGGGACGAGGGCGTTCCGGAAGACATCCCTCACGAAAACCTCTACGGCATCTCGTGGAATCCGATGAACACCATGTCGGCGCTGCAGCGCATCGACGGCGCGGCGAGCGCGCGGCGCGTCGGAACCGACGCCCTCTCACCAGTTTTCGCCCAGTTGCTGCCGACCGCGTTTCCCAACGCCCAGCTGGTCGACGGCGAGCTGGCCATGCGGGCGGCACGCCGCATCAAGACGGACGAGGAGATAGCGGCCATCCGGGAATCCGTCGCGGTGGCCGAGTCGGCCCTGGCAGCCGCGGTATCCGAGTTGCGGCCGGGGGTGACCGAGCAGGCGCTGGCCGGCGTCCTGCTGGAGGCATCCGCGGCCGGCGGGGTCAGCACCCCGTCGAATCAGGATGTCGCATGGGTGACTTCACGCAAGCATCCATGGCGGCGGGCCGACGACGGTGATCGGAACGACGGCCGTATCCAGGACGGCGATCTGGTGGCCTTCTCCGCCGGCGTCCTGGCCGGGGGCTACGTCGGTGAGGTCGGCCGGACCTGGCCCGCCGACACCAGGCACGCGCCCAACGGGGCCGCCGCCCTGCAGCGGCGCTGGGAGAGCCTGTGGGGCAATCTGATCGGTGCCTGCCGGCCCGGGGCGGGCGCGGGCCAACTGCTCGCCGCCTACCACGCCGCCGGCGAGCCCGAGCCGCCGATGCCGGTGGCCCGCGGCCTGGGCATGGGGTTCGACCCGCCCGTCGTCTCCAAGCATCTGCCCGCGACCGCGGCCGGCGAACGCCTCGAGCCCGGGATGGTGCTGGCCGTCACCGGTTATGTATGGGAAGAGGGAGTCGGCGCTGTCTTCGGGCGAGAGGCGGTCCTGATCACCGCCGACGCCCCCGAGGTGCTCACCGGTAGCCCGTTCTGGCAACCCTAGCCATGAACGAGCCCTCCGAGCCCGCGGCCGAAGAGATCATCCGGTATGACAAGGACGCCACGACGCGGATCGCCACGATCACGTTCGACCGCCCGGACTATCTCAACGCGCCGACGATCGCCGCGCGGGTGCGTTACGCAGACTTGTTGCACCGGGCCAACATCGACGACGACGTCAAGGTTCTGGTGGTCCGCGGTGCCGGCGACGACTTGGGCTCGGGTGCGGATCTCACCGAGGCCATGCGGATGCGCGACGCGGCGGACCAGGGTCCGCGGCTCGCCGAATACCGGATCGGCGCTGACGAAGTCCGATACCCGCCGCAGGGGTCGTTTCGTAACGGTGCCACGCTCGGCCAGTGGTATGCCAACCCGAACTCGGGCATTCGCGGCCTGCAGGACTTCAAGAAGATCAGCATCCTCGAGGCCAAGGGTTACTGCTACGGCTGGCATTTCTACCAGGCCGCCGATGCCGACCTGGTGATCTCCAGCGACGACGCGCTGTTCGGGCACCCGTCGTTCCGGTATTACGGTTGGGGGCCCCGCATGTGGTGGTGGGCGCAGACCATGGGCATCCGCAAGTTTCAGGAGATGGTGTTCACCGGACGGGCTTTCACCGCCGCGGAGATGTATGACTGCAACTTCCTCAACAGCGTGGTGCCGCGGGCTGAACTCGAGGCCGAGGTGGACAAGTACGCGCTCGCGTGCGCCAGTAACCGCCCCACGGACACGGTCTTCATGCAGAAGGTCTTCTTCGAAATCATGAAGCAGTTCCAGGGCGAATATCTGGGCAGCATGCTCAGCGGCGTGTTCGAGTCAATGGGAGGCAGCGTCCGCCCGGACGCCGGCGATGAGTTGATGCTCGGCGACGCGATGAAGCGGGGCCTGGGTGACGCGGTCAAGGACAACGACGTCAAGTTTCCCGCCGAATGGCGGCTGAGCAAGAAGGCCCGCAAGAAGGCGCGAGCCGACAAGAACAGCAACGCGAAGAGAAAGAAGCAGTGACGCAACGTCGCGTCGAACCGCCGCTTGACGGCTATACCGTGATCGACCTGTCCACCGGTATAGCCGGCGCCTACTGCACCAAGTTGCTTGCCGACGGCGGTGCCCACGTCGTGAAAGTGGAATGCCCGCAGGGTGACTCGCTGCGCGCATGGTCGGCCTCGGGCGCCACCATCCCGGCCGGCGGTGACGGCGCGCTGTTCAGCTTCCTGGCCGGGGCGAAACACAGTGTCGTCGCCGATCCCGCCGCCGACGACGACGTCGAACTGGTGAACCGGCTGCTGGCCGCCGCGGATGCGGTGGTGTGGTCCGCCGGCTCCGAAGTGGTCGAACACCCGAACTTTTCGCCGCGCGCCATCCACGCCGGGCACCCACATCTGACGGTCACCGCGATCACGCCGTTCGGCCTGGAGGGCCCGTGGCGCGACCGCGCGGCGACCGAGTTCACGCTGCAGGCGTGGTCGGGAGGAATCGTCGGGCTGGGCCGCGGCGAGCAGGAGCGTCCGCCCGTCTTCGTCGGCGGTCAGGTCGGCGAATACCTGGCCGGCGTCTACGCGAGCGTGGCCACCCTGGCGTCCCGGTGGCGCCGAATCGACGGCGGGGCAGGAGAACTGCTGGACCTGTCGATGCTCGAGACGCAGATCCTGTGCCTCACCTATTACCCGGTCTCCTACTTCGAAGTGCTCGGTCGACCGTGGCGAGACATGCGGCGGCCGACCATTCCTGGAGTGGCTCAGGCCAAGGATGGCCTGGTCGACCTCGGGTGTGGGACCGCGCAGCAGTGGTTCGACCTGTGCGCGATGGTGGGCCGCCCGGAGTGGATCGATGAGGAATCGCCGCTGTCGATCACCGAGCAGGCGAACATCCACGCCGAGGAGATCTTTGCCTGGCTGGCCGACACCCCGGTCGACGAAATCCGGGAACTGGCTTCCGCATTCCGCATCCCCAACGCGCCCGTCGCCAACGGCGCCAACGTGACGTCGTTCGACCAGTTCGTGGCGCGCGATTCGTTCGTGTGCAATCCGCGCGACGGCTTCCAGCAGCCCAGCCACCCGTACCGCATGCGGCCCGCGCAGCTACGCCAACCGGAGCCGGCGCCGCGGCTGGGCGAGCACACCGAGCGCTACCGCACCGCGCATCTCCCGGCGCGGCCCGCGCCGAGTGGGGTCGCGAAACCGCTGCCCCTCAGCGGTATTCGAGTGCTGGACATGACGACGTTCTGGGCCGGTCCCTGCTGCACGCATGCGCTGGCCCTGCTCGGCGCCGAGGTCATTCACGTCGAGTCGACCCGCCGGCCCGACGGCACGCGGATGATCGCCGGCATACCGATCACCGAGGACCGGTGGTGGGAGAAGTCTCCGATCTTCGAGGCCCTCAACACCAACAAGAAAGGCCTCACCCTGGACCTGCAGAGTCCGCGAGGCCGGGAACTGCTGCGCGAGCTCATCGCAACGTCCGACGTGCTCGTGGAAAACTTTACGCCGCGCGTGCTGGACCAGATCGGCCCGGATTTCCCGACCGCCCAGTCGATTCGACCGGACATCGTGATGGTGCGGATGCCGGGCTTCGGCCTGGAGGGACCCTGGCGTGACAACCCGGCATTCGCCTACGTCATCGAATCGGCCTCCGGGGTGAGTTGGCTCACCGGCTATCCCGATCGCACGCCGTATGACCCGTATTCGATCGGAGATCCTAACGCGGGCGTGCACGCACTCAACGCGATACTGCTGGCGCTCGAGCACCGGCGCCGCACGGGCGAGGGCGTGTTCGTCGAAGCGGCGATGGTCGATGCCGCGCTCAGATAGAGGTTCTGCGGCGCGGCGGTCGGTCCCCGGTTGCCCGCGCGCGCCAGCAGCGCGCCGTACGCCGAGTACTCGATGACCTGCTCGGCGGCGATGCTGAGCGCGGCATCGACCATCGCCGCTTCGACGAACACGCCCTCGCCCTTGGGCGTGCCGGTGCTCGAGCACCGGCAG
>NZ_LZMG01000182.1:0-11189 GCF_001673615.1 Mycobacterium sp. 1245499.0 | reverse complement strand
CGATCCCGAGCTGGAAACCAGGTCGTCAATCGCCGCGGCGCGCGTCAAGGTCGCAATCCAAGAACCCGCCCTGCGGGCCGCCTCCCGCGTCTTCGACGCCGGCGGCGCGTCGGCCGTGCAGGCGTCGGCGCTGCTCGATCGGCACTGGCGCAACCTGCGGACCCTGTTCTCGCACAACCCGACGGTCTATAAGGCGCGGGTGCTCGGCGATGTCGCGGTCAACGGCGCGGAGCTGCCGCAGAGCAGCTTCTTCTAACGCAGCGCGCGGATTTAAGTCAGCGCAGGCGCCCATGGGACAATGGGACCCGTGTTGCGTTGGATCACTGCTGGGGAGTCGCACGGCCGCGCGCTGGTGGCCGTGCTCGAAGGCATGGTCGCCGGTGTGGAGATCACCTCCCTCGACATTTCCGAACAGCTGGCCCGCCGCCGCCTCGGTTACGGCCGCGGCGCCCGGATGGCGTTCGAGCGGGACGCGGTGAGCGTGCTGTCCGGGGTGCGTCACGGTGTCACCCTCGGCGGGCCCATCGCTGTCGAGATCGGCAATACCGAATGGCCGAAGTGGGAGACCGTGATGGCCGCCGACCCGGTCGACCCGAGCGAGCTGGCCGACAGCGCGCGCAACGCGCCGCTCACCCGGCCGCGGCCCGGCCACGCCGACTACGCGGGCATGCTCAAGTACGGCTTCGACGACGCCCGGCCGGTGCTGGAACGGGCCAGCGCCCGCGAGACGGCGGCCCGCGTCGCGGCGGCCACCATCGCCCGCGCGTTCCTGCGCCAGGCGCTGGGCGTCGAGGTGCTCTCGCACGTCATCGCGATCGGCCCGTCGGCGCCCTACCAGGGCCCGCCGCCCGGCCCGGGCGACCTGCCCGCGATCGACGCCAGCCCGGTGCGCGCCTTCGACAAGGCGGCCGAGGAGGCGATGATCGCCGAGATCGAGGCCGCCAAGAAGGACGGCGACACGCTCGGCGGGGTGGTCGAGGTGGTGGTCCTGGGCCTGCCCATCGGGCTGGGCTCGTTCACCAGCGGCGACAACCGCCTCGACAGCCAGCTCGCCGCCGCCGTGATGGGCATCCAGGCGATCAAGGGCGTCGAGATCGGCGACGGCTTCGAGACGGCGCGCCGCCGCGGCAGCCGCGCCCACGACGAGATGTATCCGGGCCCCGACGGGGTGGTCCGCTCGACCAACCGGGCGGGCGGCCTGGAGGGCGGCATGACCAACGGCCAGCCCCTGCGGGTGCGCGCCGCGATGAAGCCCATCTCCACGGTGCCGCGGGCGCTGGCCACCGTCGACATGGCGACCGGCGCCGAGGCCGTCGCGATCCACCAGCGCTCGGACGTCTGCGCGGTGCCGGCCGCCGGCGTGGTGGTCGAGGCCATGGTGGCGCTGGTGCTGGCCCGCGCGGCGCTGCAGAAGTTCGGCGGCGACTCGCTGGCCGAAACCCGCCGCAACGTCGAGTCCTACCGGCGGGCGGTCGCCGAGCGGGAGTCGCCGGCCGCCCGGGGTACCGCGTAATGGCGCCCAGGGCTGTTCTGATCGGTCTGCCGGGATCGGGCAAGTCCACCATCGGCCGTCGGCTGGCCAAGGCCCTCGGGGTCGACTTCCTGGACACCGATGTGGCCATCGAGCAGCGGACCGGGCGGCGCATCGCCGACATCTTCGCCACCGACGGCGAGCCGGAATTTCGCCGCATCGAGGAGGAAGTGGTGCGCGCCGCGCTGGCCGATCACGACGGCGTGGTGTCCCTGGGGGGCGGCGCCGTCACCACCCCGGGGGTGCGGGCGGCGCTGGCCGGTCACACCGTCATCTACCTGGAGATCAGCGCCACCGAAGGCGTGCGGCGCACCGGCGGCAACGCCGTGCGTCCGCTGCTGGCCGGGCCCGATCGCGCCGACAAGTACCGCGCGCTGCTGGCCGAGCGCAGCCCGCTGTACCGGCGGGCCGCGACCATCCGCGTCGACACCAACCGGCGCAACCCCGGCGCGGTGGTGCGCTACATCGTCTCGCGGTTGCAGGCTCCCGCGGGGGCCGCGACATGACCCGCTCGGGTGAGCCCGTCACCATCGAGGTGGCCGTCGACCCGCCGTACCCGGTGATCATCGGTACCGGCCTGCTGGGCGAGCTGGACGAACTCCTCTGCAACCGGCACAAGGTGGCCATCGTGCATCAGCCGGTGCTGGCCGAGACCGCCGAGGTGATCCGAGGCCGGTTGGCGGACAAGGGTGTTGACGCGCACCGCATCGAAATCCCGGACGCCGAAGACGGCAAAGACCTTCCGGTCGTGGGCTTCTTGTGGGAAGTGCTGGGCCGCATCGGGATCGGGCGCAAGGACGCGTTGGTCAGTCTCGGCGGCGGCGCGGCCACCGACGTCGCCGGGTTCGCGGCGGCCACCTGGCTGCGCGGCGTCGACATCGTGCACGTGCCCACCACGCTGCTCGGCATGGTCGATGCGGCCGTCGGCGGCAAGACGGGGATCAACACCGACGCGGGCAAGAACCTGGTCGGGTCGTTCCATCAGCCCCACGCGGTCCTGGTCGACCTCGCGACGCTGCAGACGTTGCCGCCCAACGAACTTGTGGCCGGGATGGCCGAAATCGTCAAGGCGGGATTCATCGCCGATCCGGTGATCCTCGACCTCATCGAGGCCGATCCGCAGGCCGCCGTCGACCCGTCGGGTGACGTGCTGGCGGAACTGATCCGCCGCGCGATCGCCGTCAAGGCGGAGGTGGTGGCCGCCGACGAGAAAGAGTCGGAGCTGCGCGAAATCCTCAACTACGGGCACACATTGGGCCACGCCATCGAGCGCCGGGAGCGCTACCAGTGGCGCCACGGCGCCGCGGTGTCGGTGGGTCTCGTCTTCGCCGCCGAGCTGGCCCGGCTGGCCGGCCGGCTCGACGACGCCACCGCGCAGCGCCACCGCACCATCCTGTCCGCGCTCGGCCTGCCGGTCAGCTACGACGCCGACGCGCTGCCGCAGCTGCTGGAATACATGGCGGGAGATAAGAAGTCGCGCGCCGGGGTGCTGCGGTTCGTGGTGCTCGACGGGCTGGGCAAGCCGGGCCGGCTGGCCGGACCCGACCCGGCGCTGTTGGCGGCGGCCTATGCCGGACTCGCGCAGGAGGCTTCGTGACCACGACTGTGAACGTCATCAACGGCCCGAACCTGGGCCGGCTGGGGCGCCGCGAGCCCGACGTGTACGGCGACACGACGCACGATCAGCTGGCGGCGCTGATCGAGCGCGAGGCCGATGACCTGGGCCTCAAAGCCGTTGTGCGGCAAAGCGATAACGAAGCCGAGCTGCTGGACTGGATCCACTCGGCCGCCGACGCGGGCGAACCGGTGATCCTCAACGCCGGCGGGCTCACCCACACCTCGGTGGCCCTGCGCGACGCCTGCGCCGAGCTGAGCGCACCCCTGATCGAGGTGCACATCTCCAATGTCCATGCCCGCGAGGAGTTTCGGCGGCATTCCTACCTGAGCCCGGTCGCCACCGGCGTGATCGTCGGGCTGGGGGTACAGGGCTATCTGCTCGCCCTGCGCTATCTGGCCGGAAAGCCCGGCGCCGACAGCTAGCCCTTGCCGTGCTCCGTGCCCGGCTTGGTGTGCTCGTCGCCGCGGTGGATCACTTCGGTCTTGGGGTCGTGCTCGGTTTTGCCGATCGATTCGGTGGGCTCTTCGCGCTCGGCGGTGGCGACGGCCGCGGTCCGCGCGTCGGTCTGGTGGCTGGACGTCTGCGCGGGAATCTCGCCGGTAGGCGCGTCGTCACCGCGCACCGCGGAGAACACGTCGGTGTCGGCCCGTTCGTCGTCGGCGCCCGGCCGCCGCGGCGGGGGATTGCGGTCCACCCGCCAGCGCCCGATGGTCACGCCGATGATGGCGGGCAGGAAGACGCACAGCGCGGTGAAGGCGGCGAAGGTGGTGAGCTCGTTGAGCAGCCCGCCGGTGTACAGGCCCTTGTAGAAGAGCGCGATCAGCCAGGTCACGGCGCCGCTGAGCACACCGGCCAGCAGGCCGGCCAGCAGCCACGTCATCGCCAGGTCGCCGCGGCGGTCCGGATCCGGGTTGGCGCGGGCGTCGGCCCGGCCGTCGAGCACCCCCCACACGGCCACGCCGATGATGAACAGCACCAGCAGCACCACGCTGAACAACCCGGCGTTCGTCTGCCACGCGTTGATCAGTGCACCTTGGAACAATCGGACGACGACCATCGCCGTGGCGTAGACCAATCCGCGCAGGATCCAGTTACTCATGGCCCAAAAGCGTAGCGAGTACCGTCAAGACCTGTGACACATTCACAGCGTCGAGACAGGCTCAAAGCACGACTCGAGGCCAGCGGATTGGATGCGCTGCTGGTCACGGACCTGGTGAACGTCCGTTACCTTTCCGGTTTCACCGGGTCCAACGGCGCGTTGCTGGTGTTCGCCAACGGTCGGGGCCCCGTGCTGGCCACCGACGGGCGCTACCGAACGCAGGCCGCCGAGCAGGCGCCGGACCTCGAGGTCGCCATCGAACGGGCCCTCGGGCGCTACCTGGTCGGGCAGGCCGCCGAGGCCGGCGCGCAGAAGCTGGGCTTCGAAAGCAACGTGGTCACCGTCGACGGGTTCGACGCCCTGACCCGTGAGCTCGACGACCGCAAGGCGGCCACCGAGCTGGTCAAGGCCGCCGGCACGGTCGAAGCGCTGCGCGAGGTCAAGGACGCCGGCGAGGTCGCGCTGCTGCGGCTGGCCTGCGAGGCGGCCGACGCCGCGCTCAGCGACCTGGTGGCGCGTGGCGGCCTGCGGCCGGGCCGGACCGAACGCGAGGTGAGCCGCGAGCTGGAGGCCCTGATGCTCGACCACGGCGCCGACGCGATCTCGTTCGAGACCATCGTGGCCGCCGGGCCGAATTCGGCGATCCCGCACCATCGCCCGACCGATGCCGTGCTGGCCAGCGGCGATTTCGTGAAGATCGACTTCGGCGCGCTGGTCGGCGGCTACCACTCCGACATGACCCGCACCTTCGTGCTCGGCAAGGCCGCCGACTGGCAGCTGGAGATCTACCAGCTGGTCGCCGACTCGCAGCGGGCCGGCCGGGAGGCGCTGCACGCCGGCGCCGACCTGCGCGAGGTGGACGCCGCGGCCCGTCGGGTGATCGCCGACGCCGGTTACGGCGAGCAGTTCAGCCACAGCCTGGGCCACGGCGTGGGCCTGCAGATCCACGAGGCACCGGGCATCGGCGCCACCTCCACCGGCACGTTGCTGGCCGAGTCGGTGGTGACCGTGGAACCCGGCGTCTACCTGCCCGGCCGCGGCGGGGTGCGCATCGAGGACACCCTGGTGGTGCCGCAGGAGGCCGGCGGCACGTCACCGGAATTGCTGACCAAGTTCCCCAAGGAGCTGGCCGTCCTGGGGTAGCCGTCGCGCGACCGGGGGGGTTGCCCCCGCGAGTACAGTCGGGGACGTGAACGGGGTGGCACGGGGTTTGGCGCGCCTGCGGGACTTCCGGTGGGACGTGTACGCCCAGCCCCTTCGCGAGACGCGGCTGGAAATGCAGATCGTCTACTTCGCGATCCACCTGCCGTTCGCCAGCGGGGTTACCGTCCACCTCCCGCTGCTGACCATGATCAAGCCGTTGCCGTCGCCCGACGAGCACGCCGCGGCCGGGCGCGAACCGGCGCGCCGCTGACGGAGTTTCGCCCGTCGGCCGCGCGACCCCGGCCCGCGAGGCCCGGCCCCGCGGCGCTCTAAACTAGCCGACAAGTCGCAGACAGTCCGCAGACGACTGTCCATCCCGAGGAGATATACCGAACCGTGGCAAGCACTGCCGATTTCAAGAACGGACTGGTGCTGGTGATCGACGGCCAGCTGTGGCAGATCGTCGAGTTCCAGCACGTCAAACCCGGCAAGGGCCCGGCGTTCGTGCGGACCAAGCTGAAGAACGTGCTCTCCGGCAAGGTCGTCGACAAGACGTACAACGCCGGGGTCAAGGTGGAGACCGCCACCGTCGACCGGCGCGACGCCACCTATCTGTACCGCGACGGCAGCGACTTCGTATTCATGGACAGCCAGGACTACGAGCAGCACCCGCTGCCCGAGTCGCTGGTCGGGGACGCCGCCCGGTTCCTGCTGGAGGGCCTGCCGGTGCAGGTGGCGTTCCACAACGGGTCACCGCTGTACCTCGAGCTGCCGGTGTCGGTCGAGATGGAGGTCACCCACACCGAGCCCGGCCTGCAGGGTGACCGGTCCAGCGCCGGCACCAAGCCGGCCACCGTGGAGACCGGCGCCGAGATCCAGGTGCCGCTGTTCATCAACACCGGCGACAAGCTGAAGGTGGACACCCGCGACGGCAGCTACTTGGGGCGCATCAACGCGTGAGTAGACCCGTGAGGGGACGCCACCAGGCCCGCAAACGCGCCGTCGACCTGTTGTTCGAAGCCGAGGCCCGCGGACTGAGCCCGGCGGAGGTCGTCGACGTCCGCACCGGGCTCGCCGAAACGAACCCCGAAGTCGCGCCCCTGCAGCCGTATACGGCCGCGGCGGCCCGGGGCGTCGGTGAGCACGCCGCGCACATCGACGACCTGATCAGCTCGCACCTGCAGGGCTGGACGCTGGACCGGCTGCCGGCCGTGGACCGCGCGATCCTGCGGGTCGCGGTGTGGGAGCTGCTGTACGCCGACGACGTGCCCGAGCCGGTCGCCGTCGACGAGGCCGTCCAGCTGGCCAAGGAGTTGTCCACCGACGACTCGCCGGGCTTCGTCAACGGGGTGCTGGGCCACATCATGCTGGTGACGCCGCAGATCCGGGCCGCCGCCGAGGCGGTCCGAGGCGCGCTGGGTCCCGACCTAACCCCGGAGGACCCCGGACCGCAGCCATGACCCGGTTGGAGCTGCGCCTGCTCGTGGCGGCCGTGCTGGCCGCGACGGTGGTGCTGGGCGCGGTGATCTGCGCCGCCTATCGCCTGACCATCGTCGCCTCGGTGCTCTCCATCTACGCGCTGGGGGTGGGCGCCTGGCTGTATCACTGCGTCGAACGGGTGGTCGTGGCCCGGCGCATCAGCACGGTGCGCTCGGCGGCCAAGCCGCTGCAGCCGCTGCTGCCGGTGATGGCCGCGATCATGGGGCTGACGCAGGGCGTGGTGCGCTCGCTGTCCGACGTCACCGAATTGCCCGCCCGCCGCTGGGAGTTGCCGGTGTTGCGTTGGGTGGACAGCACGCGGGGTAATCGCCGTGTGGTGGAAAGTGACGACGAGGCGGATCACTGATCAAGCTGAGGTGAAATGACCACGGGCATGTCGCGGCGGGTTGACAATACGAGCGGCACGTCAGCGGCGGCGAACGAAGAACAGGTGAGGTCATGATTCGATACAGCACCCAGCCGCGACGACTCCGGGTGTCGGCACTGGCGGCCGTGGCCAACCCGTCCTACGCGCGGGTCGACACCTGGAACCTGCTCGACGACGCCTGCCGTCACCTGGCCGAGGTGGACCTCGCCGGGCTGGACAAGACCCACGACGTGGCCCGGGTCAAACGGCTGATGGACCGCATCGCCGCCTACGAGCGGTACTGGCTGTACCCCGGGGCGGCGAACCTGGCGATCTTCCGCGCCCATCTCGAAAGCCTTTCCACGGTGCGGCTCACCGAAGAGGTGTCGCTGGCCGTGCGGTTGCTCAGTGAATATGGCGACCGCGCAGGGCTTTTCGATACGTCGGCGCCGCTGGACGACCAGGAACTGGTGGCCCAGGCCAAACAGCAGCACTTCTACACCGTGCTGCTCGCCGACGACGCCCCGAGCACCGCGCCGGACAGCCTGGCCGAGTGCCTGCGCGCGCTGCGCACGCCGTCCGACGATGTGCAGTTCGAGATCCTGGTGGTGCCCAGCGTCGAGGACGCCATCACCGCGGTCGCGCTGAACGGGGAGATCCAGGCCGCGATCATCCGCGACGACCTGCCGCTGCGGTCCCGTGACCGGCTGCCGCTGATGAACACGCTGCTCGGCCCGAACGAGGACGCCGGAGACGGCATCCCGGACCGCGCCAACTACTGGGTGGAGTGCGGCGAGTGGATCCGGGAGCTGCGGCCCCACATCGACCTGTATCTGCTCACCGACGAGTCGATCGCGGCCGGCGACGGGACCGAGCCCGACGTCTACGACCGCACGTTCTACCGGCTCAACGACGTCACCGACCTGCACAGCACGGTGCTCGCCGGGCTGCGGAACCGTTACGCCACACCGTTTTTCGACGCGCTGCGCGCGTATGCCGCCGCCCCGGTCGGCCAATTCCACGCGCTGCCCGTCGCGCGCGGCGCCAGCATCTTCAACTCCAGGTCACTGCAGGACATGGGGGAGTTCTACGGCCGCAACATCTTCATGGCCGAAACCTCCACCACCTCCGGCGGGCTGGACTCGCTGCTGGATCCGCACGGCAACATCAAAAAGGCCATGGACAAGGCCGCCAAGACGTGGAACGCCGACCACACCTACTTCGTCACCAACGGCACGTCGACGGCCAACAAGATCGTCGTGCAGTCGCTGACCCGGCCCGGCGACATCGTGCTCATCGACCGCAACTGCCACAAGTCGCATCATTACGGGCTGGTGCTGGCCGGCGCCTACCCGCTGTATCTGGACGCCTATCCGCTGCCGCAGTTCGCGATCTACGGCGCGGTGTCGCTGCACACCATCAAGCAGACGCTGCTGGACCTGGAAGCCGCCGGGCAGCTACACCGGGTGCGCATGCTGCTGCTGACCAACTGCACCTTCGACGGCGTCGTCTACAACCCGCTGCAGGTCATGCAGGAGGTGCTGGCGATCAAGCCGGACATCTGCTTCCTGTGGGACGAGGCGTGGTACGCATTCGCCACGGCGGTGCCCTGGGCCCGGCAGCGGACCGCGATGGTGTCCGCCGAGCGCCTCGAACAGATGCTGGCCTCGCCGGAATACCTTGAGGAATACCGGAAATGGGCCGCGACCATGGACGGCGTCGACCGGTCGGAATGGATCGAGCGGGAGCTGATGCCCGACCCGGAAACCGCGCGGGTCCGCGTCTACGCCACGCACTCCACGCACAAATCGCTGTCGGCGCTTCGGCAGGCGTCGATGATCCACGTGCGCGACCAGGATTTCAACGCGCTCACCCGCGATTCGTTCGGTGAGGCATTTTTGACCCACACCTCGACGTCACCCAACCAGCAACTGCTGGCGTCGCTGGATCTGGCACGCCGACAGGTCGACATCGAGGGCTTCCAACTGGTCCGGCAGGTCTACGACATGGCGCTGGTCTTCCGGCATCGGGTGCGCAAGGACCGGTTGATCAGCAAGTGGTTCCGCATTCTCGACGAATCCGATTTGGTACCAGAGGAATTCCGAAAGTCCTCGGTGAGCTCCTACCGCGAGGTCCGGCAGGGCGCGCTGGCCGAGTGGAACGAGGCGTGGCGCTCCGACCAGTTCGTGCTCGACGCCACCCGGGTGACGTTGTTCGTCGGGGCGACCGGGATGAACGGTTACGACTTCCGCGAGAAGATCCTGATGGAGCGATTCGGCATCCAGATCAACAAGACGTCGATCAACAGCGTGCTGTTGATCTTCACGATCGGCGTCACCTGGTCGAGCGTGCACTACCTGCTCGACGTGTTGCGAAGGGTGGCAATCGATTTCGACCGCATTCAGAAGGCGGCCAGCGTTGCCGACCGGGCGCTGCAGGAGCGTCACGTCGAGGAGATCACCGAAGACCTGCCGCATCTGCCCGACTTCAGCGAATTCGACATGGCGTTCAAGCCCGTCGACGAGTGCAAATTCGGCGACATGCGTTCGGCGTTCTACGCCGGATACGAGGAGTCCGACCGCGAACACGTGCTGATCGGCATGGCCGGGCGACGGCTGGCCGAGGGCAAGACCCTGGTGTCGACCACGTTCGTGGTGCCCTACCCGCCGGGCTTCCCGGTGCTGGTCCCCGGTCAGGTGGTGTCCAAGGAGATCGTGTACTTCCTGGCCCAGCTCGACGTCAAGGAAATCCACGGCTACAACCCGGATCTGGGGTTGTCGGTGTTCACCGAGACGGCGCTGGCGCGCATGGAGGCGCAACGCAGCGCCGCGATGGCGGCGGTGGGTTCGGTGACCGCGGCCTTCGAACTGCCCTCGGACGCGTCCGCGACCAACGGGGCACGCACCAACGGGGCCAGCGACGCCCCGGCCGTGCCGTCGGGCGCCGACAGCGGCTGAGCGATCAGCGGGGTGTCGGAGTCGGCCGGGCGGCGCACGTGGTGCGCGCCGAGGTGTGCGGTGCGCCGGTCGACCAGTCGGCGATGCCGCGCCGGATTCCCTGCAGCAGCGCGTCCCTTCCCGCCGGGGCCGTGTCGTTGCAGCTCGAGTGCAGGGTGCTGAATGGGCTGGGGTCGGCGCCGGCCGGCGCCGCCACCAGCACGGCCGGGCCCACCAGCACCGCCGCGCTGACCAGCACTCGGGTGATCACCCGGTCGGGACGACGCGAAGAGCGGGCGGTACCAAGCATGACGGTGTCAGCCTAGGACGGCGGCGCTGAGAGGGTGCTGAGAGCGCGCTGAGCTTGGTGTTCACTGCGAGCACGCGGCCCTGCAGAATCAAGGGCGTGCGCATATTCGGTGGCCGGTCGGCCCGGCGACGCGGGCGGCTGCGTCCGCGGCACCTGCCGCACCTGGGCATCTCGGCCCGCTCGGCCGCGGTGTCGGCGATCGTCGTGCTGTGTGCGCTGGCCATCGCCGGCGCGGGACTGGACGCGATCCTGTACCGGTCGCTGCTGGCGGGCGTCGATTACGCCACCGCCGAACGGGTCCGCGATATCACCAAGGCGCTGCAGGCCGATTCGTTCGACGACCTCGACAACGCGCTGCTGCACACCGACCAGCGGGTGGTCGCGACCCAGTTGATCGGCCCGGACGGCACCGTGGTCAGGCGGTCCGGCTCGGCGCCGAAAACGCCGCTGGTCTCGCCGGATCAGTTCGACTTCAACCTGCGTCGCGGCCTGCCTGACGACGCGGTGGCCGGCGACGACATGCGGGTCAGCGGCCAGAAAGTCGCGACCCGATCAGGTGTCTACACGGTGCTGGTGGGCGGGGGCAGCGAGGCGGTCGAGGGGACCGCGCGGGCCCTGGCGATCCTGTTGGCCTGCAGCGCCTTGGTGATATCGCGGACCCGTTCGGCGGTGGCGTAATCGACGCCCGCCAGCAGCGACCGGTACA
>NZ_LZMG01000181.1:0-16736 GCF_001673615.1 Mycobacterium sp. 1245499.0 | reverse complement strand
CGACGGTGTGCGCAGGCAGAGCTTTTTCGGGGTGATGATGGCGATCGTCTCCTCGATGCTGGTCGAGCGCACCGACCGCGGCGATCAGATGTTCATGACGATGCTGCGGCGGCACTGCGACCACGTCCTGGACACGGACGCGCTGTCGACGCTGCCCGTCGCGGCGACCCCCGAGCCGTTGCAGCCGGCCGTCGAGGACGAACTGGCCCACGAGCCCACCGCCGAACCGCTGTGGAGTGAGAGTTGGTACGCCGACTTCGCCGACGCGGCACAGGGATTGGGTGGCTGGTTCCGGCTCGGGCGGGTGGCCAACGAACAGACCGCGTGGGTGCACGTGTTGTTGTGCGGCCCCGACATGCCGACCGTCGCCGTCGACGCGCAAGTGCCGCTGCCGTCGGATCCGTGGTCGGTGCGGACCGACGACTTAGAGCTCGCGCATTCCGCCGACGCGCCCCTGCAAAGCTATCGCGTCGACGTACGGGCGCGGGCCCGGTCTTACTCCGATCCGTCGGCGTTGCTGCGCGGCGAGCCCGGCGAACCCGTCGAGATGAGCGTGAACCTGGTGTGGGCCACCGACGGCACCCCGTACAAGTACGCCGTGACGACGCGCTATGAGATCCCGTGCACCGTCTCGGGCAGCGTCACCGTCGGTGACACCAGCTACCGTGTGAATTCCGTTGCAGGTCAACGGGATCACTCGTGGGGTGTGCGCGATTGGTGGGGCATGGATTGGATCTGGAGCGCGCTGCACCTGGACGACGGCACCCATTTGCACGGCGTGAACATCCGGATCCCCGGGGCGCCCGCGTTCAGCATCGGCTATGCGCAGGGCGCCGATGGCAAGGTGACCGAGTTGCAGACCGTCGACTCGCGAGAGTCCTTCGCCGACAACGGGTTACCGCTTGAGGCGACGCTGGCGCTGGAGCCGGCGCAGATCACCGCGAACGCGCGCGGGCGCGGCCAGGCGCCGGTCCGGCTCATGGCACGCGACGGGCGGGTCAGCCAGTTCCCCCGCGTGTGGGCCACGATCAGCACGGCCGACGGGCGCAGCGGTGTCGGTTGGCTGGAATGGAACCGCAACCTCGGCGAACAGACTTAGGTGAGCGGATCGGCCCCCGTTGTCGTGATGGGCGTCTCGGGATCGGGCAAATCGACGGTGGGGGCGGCGCTCGCGCGGCGCCTGCGGGTCCCGTTCGTCGACGCCGACACCCTGCACCCGCCCGCCAACATCGCCAAGATGGCCGCCGGTGAACCGCTCGACGACGACGACCGCTATCCCTGGCTGGAGCAGGTCGGCGAATGGTTGGCCGCCCATCGCGAGGGCGCGGTCGTGAGTTGTTCGGCGCTGAAAAGGGCCTACCGCGACCAGTTGCGCGCCCACTGTCCGGGCGTGCGGTTCCTGCACTTGTCGGGCTCGGCGGAGCTGATCGGGGCCCGGCTGGCAACGCGGACCGATCACTTCATGCCTGCCGCGCTGCTGCGCTCGCAACTGGACGCCCTGGAGCCGCTCGGTCCCGATGAGGTCGGCATGACCGTCGACGTCGGGCCCGACGTCGACGCGATCGTGGACACCGTCGTGCGGGCCCGCCCATAGCCGCGGCCGCACGGCGCGGTGTAGCATTGTGCTACACGTCGTAACGTAGTGCTGCATGGGAGGAAGCCGTGGCTGAGGCCGTCGATCGTGTCACCCGCGTCGCGTCCGACCTGATGGACAGCGCGGCGGCTGAGGGCGCCCGGCAGAGTCGCTCGGCCAAGCAGCAACTCGACCACTGGGCACGGGTGGGGCGGGCGGTATCCAGTCAGCACACCGCCTCGCGGCGGCGGGTGGAAGCCGCGCTCGCCGGCCAGCTGCCGACCGGCGAACTCACCGTCGAGGAGGGCGTGGTATTCAACGCCGAGATCTCCGCGGCCATCGAGGAAAGCCTGGCGCGCACCAACTACGGGGCCGCGCTGGCCGGGCAGGGGGTCACCACCGTGGCCCTCAACGACGACGGCGAAATCGTCGAGCATCGCCCTGACGGCGCCGCGGTGGTGCTCTGAGGCACCCGCTGATCCGGCACTCATCAGCGTTTCGGCGGTCCGATGGATCGACTTGACCTGGTGGTCGGGCCGAACGGTGCCGGTAAGTCGACCTTCATCGCGCTCACCCTGGCGCCGCTGCTGCCGGGCAGTCTCGTGGTCAATGCCGACGAAATCGCACGGCAGCGGTGGCCGGAGGATCCGGCATCGCACTCGTACGACGCCGCGCGCATCGCCGCCGACACCCGCGCCAAGCTGATCGAGCTGGGCCGGTCGTTCGTCGCCGAGACCGTGTTCTCCCACCCCTCCAAGCTCGACCTCGTCAAGGCGGCCCGCAGCGCGGGCTTCACCGTCGTCCTGCACGTGCTGATCATCCCGGAAGACCTTGCGGTCCAACGTGTTCGATACCGGGTGCAAGCCGGCGGCCATGACGTTCCGGAAGCCAAGATCCGGCAGCGCCATCGCCGGCTGTGGGTGCCGGTCGCCGAGGCGATCGCCTTGTCCGACCTCGCGACGGTCTACGACAACAGCCGCCTGCGCGGCCCGCGCATCGTCGCGCGACTCAGCGGCGGCCTGACCGTCGGCGCACCCGACTGGCCCACCTGGGCACCGGAAATCCTGCGGGCTCGCTGGAACCACTGACTTGCGGCGTTACGCGGACAGCGGCGCGCCCGGTTACCAGGGCAGCTTGCGGCGGCCGGTGTCGACCTGACCGCCAACCCGCTCGCGGGCGGTGTCGGCCAAGTCGGCGCCGCGCTGCCGCGCGGTTTCGGCGAACTCCTCGCCGCGCGCCCGCGCCGTGCTGGCCAGCTTCTCGCTGCGCTTGCGTGCCTTCTTGGCCAGCTTCTCGCTGCGCTTGCGTGCCCTCTTGGCCAGCGGCGCGGCCCGATCGGCCGCCTCGTCGGCGAGTTCCTCGCTGCGCTTGCGTGCCTTCTCCGCCAGGTACGCGGCGCGGTCGGCGGCCTCGTCGGCCCATTCCTCGCCGCGCTTGCGGGCCTTCTTGGCCAGCGGTTTACTGCGCTCGGCCGCGGTGCTGGCCAATTCCCGGCCGCGTTCGAGCGCGGCTTCGGCGTAGGGCGCGCCGCGCTCGGCCGCGGTGCTGGCCAATTCGCGGCCGCGTTCGAGTGCCGCTTCGGCGTAGGGCGCGCCGCGCTCGGCTGCCGTGCTGGCCAGCTCGCGGCCCCGTTCGGCACCGATCTGCAGGCCGTGCGCAATGCGATCACCCAGCTCGGAGAAATCGGCATCGAAGCCAGAATCGTCCGATCCGGGCCACGCCGAGGACACCCGCTCGGAGAGCCGTTCCGCCGCCCGACGGCCACGCCACCCGAGTGAGGGCTTGCCGGCGGTGTCGGCCGACGCGATCAACAATCCGCCCAGCAGGCTGAGGTCGGTGAGGAATTGCTGGCGTTTCTGGGCTTTGGCCACCGGGTCGCTTTCGTTCCAGAACGAGTGTGTCCCAAGGTTGGCCGGTAACACCGTCACCGCGAGAGCGGCCGATGCGATCCGGGGGAGTTTGCCGGTGGCGAGCAGCAGGCCGCCGCCGATCTGAACGGCCGCGGTGATCTGCGCGACCGTCTCGGGGTCGCTGGGGATGCTGCTACTCACCGATTCCGGCAATGCCTGCAGCCCGTCCACCGTCGGCGCCGCGGCCTCCGCCGCGGATTTGGGGTTCAGCAGTGAATTGACTCCTTGCCCGATGAATGCCACTGATAACAGGGGTCGCGCGATTCTCCTGAGCACCATGGCCCGTGTATTACCCGGCTGCTTGTCGAGCAAACCGCCACCCCGATAACCCCAGCTAGAGCCGCGTAGCGTCGCACACCGATAGGGTGGAGCGCGTGCGAGCGTTGATCGTCGTCGACGTGCAAAACGACTTCTGCGAGGGCGGCTCGGTGCCCACCGCCGACGGCGCCGCCGTGGCGTCCGCGATCAACGCCTATCTGTCCGGTGAGCCGGGCTACCGGTACGTCGTCGCGACGCAGGATTTCCACATCGACCCGGGTGACCATTTTTCCGACCACCCGGATTTTTCATCCTCCTGGCCGGTGCACTGCGTCGCCGGAAGCGCCGGCGCGAATCTTCGCTCGGAGCTGGACATCCGGCGCGTCGACGCCGTCTTCCGCAAGGGCGCGTACGCCGCGGCGTACAGCGGTTTCGAGGGCGTCGACGACGACGGCACCCCGCTATTGCAGTGGCTGCGCCGGCGGGGGGTCGACGAGGTCGACGTGGTCGGCATCGCCACCGACTTCTGCGTCCGGCGGACCGCCGAGGACGCCGCGGCGGCGGGCCTGACCACCAGGGTGCTGGTCAACCTGACCGCGGCCGTCGATTCGGCGGCCGAAGCGCTGGCCGAAATGCGGTCCGCCGGCATCGAGTTGGTTGGGGAACCGTAATGGTGGTGCCCCTGGATCGACAGCAGCTGCTCGCCGCCGTGGAGCGCTCACCGCAGGCGGCCGCCGCGCACGACCGCACCGGGTGGGTGGGGCTGTTCACCGGCGACGGCCGCGTCGAGGATCCGGTCGGCTCCCGACCCCACGTGGGGCACGAGCAAATTGGGCGCTTCTATGACACCTTCATCGGCCCCCGTGACATCAAGTTCCATCGCGACCTCGACCTCGTGGTCGGCACGACGGTGCTGCGTGACCTCGAGCTCGAGGTGACGATGGGCTCGGCCGTGACGATGTTCATTCCGGCGTTTCTGCGTTATGACCTCCGAGAAGCCAACGGCGAGTGGAAGATTGGCCATCTGCGGGCCTATTGGGAGCTGCCCGCCATGATGCTGCAGTTCCTGCGCACCGGCCCTGGCGCCCTGCGGCCCGCGCTAAACCTGTCCACGGCGCTGCTGCGCAACCAAGGCTGGGGCGGGGCCGCCGGCTTCATGACCGGATTCCGCCGAGTCGGGGCACGCCACCAGCGGCTGGTGACGACGTTCCTGGAGGCCGCGGGGCGCCACGACACGTCCGCCGCCGCGCGGATGCTGTCGTCAGATGCCGCAATAACTTTGGGTGATCACGACCCGCTCGACCTGGCCGAGCTGGCCGAGCAGCTGGACGGTGCCGGCACAACCAGGACGAGCAGCGCGGGCCGCACCGTCGCGGTCTCACTCAACTCGGGTCACGGGCGCGCCATTGTGTTCGCCGATGTGGATTGGCGTGGCGCCGCGATCAGCCGGATCCGCTACTTTCCCGCCTGACCTCGTCAGGCCTGTGTCTCAGCGGAGCACCATCAGCACCAGCGATGCCCCGGCCAGGCACAGGTACGCACCGGGAAACGCGATGTTGTACAAAACGTGGGCCCTCAGATGCGTCGCCACGGCGCCGACGAAAAACAGCACCAGGCCCGCGGCGGCCGCGATACCCAATTCGCGCAGGCCCAGCAGTCCGAGGACGATCCCGGCGGCCCCGGCCAGCTTCAGCGCGCCAAGCGCCGGCAACCATGACCGCGGCACCCCGACCTCGGCAGAATTCGCCAGAACGAATCGCGCCGGAACGAAGTCGGCGATGGCCATCGCCGCGGTGATGACGGCGGTGGTCAGCGTGACGGCGACAAGTGCGGTGTTCATCTCCGATCAATCCCTTGTCGCGCAGCGCTTTCCGCAGCGGCGGGTCGAATGCGGGCAGTGCGCACCGTGGCGCACAATCGGTAGGGTCATGGTGCTTGTCTCCTTCGCCAGTGGAAGTCCGTCGGACGCGGTCAACTTCTTGACGGCTTTCGCGCGGAAAAGGTGACCCATGGGCGCAACAAAGGATTTGGCGGATCTGGCGCGGCGTTTCGACGCCGATCGGCGTCACCTGAGGTCGGTCGCGTTCCAGCTGCTGGGTTCGGTGCCCGACGCCGACGACGCGGTCCAGTCGGCGTGGCTCAAGGCCAGCCGCGCCGACTTCGGCGGTGTCGACAACCTCACCGGCTGGTTCACGACGATCACCGCGCGCGAGGCGTTCGACCAACTTCGGCTGCGCAAGCGCCGCGCCGAGCAACCGCTGGCCGAAACCGACGAATTGGACCGGCTGGTGCGGGCGGCGTCGGCGCCGGCCGACGAGGACGCGCTGCTCGCGGAGTCGGTGAGCGGCGCGCTGCTCGTCGTGCTCGACCGGCTTTCCCCGGCGCAGCGGGTGGCGTTCGTGCTGCACGACGTCTTCGCCATGCCTTTCGAGCAGATCGCCGCGGTGATGAATCGGTCGCCGGACGCCACGAAGAAGCTGGCCAGCAGGGCCCGCGGGCGACTGCACGCCGATCCGGCCGATCGCCCCCGCCGCACGGGCGACCACCTGAAGGTGGTCGAGGCGTTTCTGGCGGCCTCGCGCGGTGGTGACATCGCCGGCCTGCTCGAGCTGCTGGCTCCAGACGTGGTGCGCACGGTCGATCCGGCCCTGGTCCCGGCCGACGTGCCCACTACGGTCCGCGGTGCCGACGAGGTCGCCGGGGAGACTCGGCGGTTCGCTGCGCGGGCGCGCGCCGGTGCTGTCATGCTCATCGACGGGGCGCCGGGCATCGTGTTAGCCGCTCGCGGTCGCGCTCAGGTCCTGCTGGTGATCGGCATCGGCGCCGACGGTCGCATCCATACGATCGACATCACCGGCGATGCCGAGCGAATCCGCCGGGCGACGCTGACGCTGCCCCGGTGGCCGATCCAGGAACCTCACAACCACATCGGGTACCAAGGACGTCAGACACACTCGGCCGCAAAGCCGGCCGCGGGGCAAGACCGGGAGGGCCATGCTCGATAAGCCGTTCGGACGGCGTGACCTGCTGCGGGGCGCCGGCGCGCTTTCCGCGGCGGCGCTGGCGCCGTGGTCGGCGGGGTGCGCTCCGGAGGACGACGCGCTCACCTTCTTCTTCGCGGCCAACCCGGACGAGCGTGACGCCAGGATGCGCATCGTCGACGAGTTCGCGCGCCGCCACCCCGATATCAAGGTGCGGCCCGTGCTGTCCGGACCCGGTGTCATGCAACAGCTTTCGACATTCTGTGTCGGCGGCAAATGCCCCGATGTGCTGATGACCTGGGAACTGTCTTACGCCGAACTCGCCGACCGCGGTGTGCTGCTGGACATGAACACGCTGCTGGCGCGCGACAAATCCTTTGCCGACCAGCTCAAGGCGGACAGCATCCCGGAGTTGTACGAAACCTTCACATTCAACGGAAAACAGTACGCACTTCCCGAACAGTGGTCGGGCAACTACCTGTTCTACAACAAACGGCTCTTCGCCGAAGCCGGCGTGCCGGAGCCCCCCAAGACGTGGGAACAGCCCTGGGATTTCACCGAATTCCTGGACACCACGCGCGCCCTGACCAAGCGCGATGCATCCGGCCGGGCCGCGCAGTACGGCTTCGTCAACACCTGGGGTGCCTACCACTCGGCCGGGCTGTTCGCGATGAACAACGGTGTGGCGTGGTCAGACCCGCGGTCGAATCCGACCCACTTCAACTTCGACAATGCGGCGTTTCACGAAGCGGTGCAGTTCTACGCCGATCTGGCCAACAAATACCGGGTGGCGCCCAACGCATCGGAGACGCAGTCGATGTCGACGCCCAACTTGTTCGCCGTGGGCCGGGCGGCGATCGCGCTCGGTGGCCACTGGCGCTACCAGACCTACATCCGCGCCGAGGGCCTGGATTTCGACGTCGCCCCGTTGCCGGTCGGCCCGGCGCTGGGAAAGGGGCATGCCGCATGTTCAGATATCGGCGCCACCGGATTGGCCATCTCGGCCAGCAGCCCGCGCAAGGAGCAGGCATGGGAGTTCGTGAAGTTCGCGACGGGGCCCGTTGGCCAGGCGCTGATCGGTGAATCCTGTCTGTTTGTTCCCGTGCTGCGCTCAGCGCTGCGATCGCAGGGATTCGCCAAGGCCCATCGACGGTTGGGCAATCTGAGTGTGCTCACCGAAGGCCCGGCTTTTTCGCAGGGGCTGCCCATCGCGCCGGCTTGGGAGAAGGTCAATGCCTTGATGGACCGCAACTTTGGTCCAGTGCTGCGAGGCCGCCAGCCGGCGACGTCATTGAGCGGATTGTCCCGCTCCGTCGACGAGGTGTTGCGCAGCCCATGACCGCGATGGACGCGACCGGCGCGGCCGCCCCGGCGGGCAAGGCGAGGCCGAAGCCACCGCAGAACCCGAGCCCGTGGCGCCGACACGCATGGGCGGGCCGGTTGTTCGTCGCACCCAACATGGTGGCGGTCGCGGTGTTCATGCTGTTCCCGCTGGGTTTCTCGCTCTACATGAGCTTCCAGCGATGGGACGTGTTCACCCCGCCACAATTCGTGGGTCTGAAGAACTTCGGCGACTTATTCACCGCGGATCCGCTCTTCTTGATCGCGATCCGCAACACCGTGATCTTCACCGTCGGAACGGTCGTGCCGACGGTCCTGATCAGCCTGGCCGTCGCCGGGGTGCTGAACCGGAAGGTCAGGGGCATCGGCGTCTTCCGGACGATCGTCTTTCTGCCGTTGGCGATCTCATCGGTCGTGATGGCGGTGGTGTGGCAGTTCGTGTTCAACACCGACAACGGCTTGCTCAACATCATGCTCGGCTGGATCGGACTCGGGCCGGTCCCATGGTTGGTCGAGCCGCGCTGGGCGATGGCCTCACTGTGCATCGTCAGCGTCTGGCGCAGCGTGCCCTTCGCCGCCGTCGTGCTGCTGGCCGCGATGCAAGGCGTTCCGGGTACGGTCTATGAGGCCGCCAAGATCGACGGTGCCAGTGAGATAAGGCAATTCGTCTCCATCACCGTGCCGTTGATCCGGGGGTCGATATCGTTTGTCGTCATCATCTCGGTCATCCACGCATTCCAGGCGTTCGACATGGTCTACGTGCTCACCGGCCCCACTGGCGGGCCGGAATCGGCGACCTACGTCCTGGGCATCATGCTGTTCCAGCACGCGTTCTCGTTCCTCGAATTCGGATATGCCTCCGCGCTGGCGTGGGTGATGTTCGCGGTCTTGCTGGTGCTGACCGTCGTGCAGTTGCGAGTCAGCCATCGACGATCTTTGGAGAATTCGCGTGGGCTTAAGTGAGGGTGTCCTCCAGCGCACCGTCTTGCGCGGCGCCGTCGTCTATGGCGCGCTGCTCGCCGTCGCCTGGTGCGCCCTGTTTCCGATCGCGTGGGCGGTGTCGGGTTCGCTGAAAACCGAAGGCGAGGTCAGCGAACCCACGCTGTTGCCCGCACACCCGCGGTGGTCGAACTACACCGAGGTGTTCGCGCTGATGCCGTTCGGGCGAATGCTTTTCAACACCGTGCTGTACGCGGGCTGCGTCACCGCCGGCCATGTTTTCTTCTGCTCGCTGGCCGGATATGCCTTCGCGCGACTGGATTTCCGTGGCCGCGACGCGCTGTTCGTCGTGTATCTCGGCACCTTGATGGTGCCCCTGACGGTCACGGTGATCCCGCAATTCCTGGTGATGCGAACCCTGGGCTGGGTCGACACCCCATGGGCGATGATCGTGCCGGGGTTCTTCGGCAGCGCATTCGGTACGTACCTGATGCGGCAGTTCTTCCGCACCCTGCCCACCGATCTCGAGGAGGCCGCGATACTCGACGGTTGTTCACCGTGGCAGGTGTATTGGCGAATCCTGCTGCCCCACGCGAGGCCGGCCGTGATGGTGCTCGCGGTGCTCACCTGGGTCAATGTCTGGAATGATTTCTTGTGGCCGCTGCTGATGATCCAGCGCAACAGCCTGGCCACCCTGACACTGGGCCTGGTCCGGATGAAGGGCGAATATGTTGCCCGATGGCCGGTTTTGATGGCAACCTCGATGCTCATCATGCTGCCTCTGGTCATCATCTACGCGATCGCGCAACGCTCGTTCGTCCGCGGGATCGCCGTCACCGGGATGGGCGGTTGACCATGGCCTCGGTGACTTTCGAGCAGGCAACCCGTCGCTACCCCGGAGCGGATCGCCCCGCCCTGGACAACCTGGACTTAACTGTCGCCGACGGCGAGTTCGTCGTTCTGGTGGGGCCGTCGGGATGCGGCAAGACCACCTCGCTGCGGATGGTGGCCGGCCTGGAAGCCGTCGACTCCGGCCACATCCGGATCGGCGACCGCGACGTCACCAACGTCGATCCCAAGGATCGCGACGTTGCGATGGTCTTTCAGAACTATGCGCTCTACCCGCACATGACGGTGGCCCAGAACATGGGATTCGCCATGAAGATCGCCAGGACGCCGAAGGCCCAGATCCGCGAGCGGGTGCTGGACGCGGCGAAACTGCTTGACCTGCAACCCTATCTCGACCGAAAGCCGAAAGACCTGTCCGGCGGACAACGCCAACGCGTGGCGATGGGGCGGGCGATCGTGCGCCGGCCGCACGTGTTCCTGATGGACGAGCCGCTGTCGAACCTCGACGCCAAACTAAGGGTGCAGACCCGTAACCAGATCGCCGCGCTGCAACGGCGGCTGGGCACCACCACCGTCTACGTCACCCACGACCAGGTCGAGGCCATGACGATGGGTGACCGCGTCGCAGTCCTGCGCGACGGCGTGCTGCAGCAGTTCGCACCGCCTCGCGAGCTCTACCGAAACCCGGACAACGTCTTCGTGGCGGGTTTCATCGGATCCCCGGCGATGAACCTGTTTACCCTCCCTGTCGTGGATTCGGCTGTGTCGCTGGGTGATTGGCCGATAGCATTGCCCCGCGAGGTCACCGGCGGCGCGGGTGAGGTAGTCGTGGGGGTCCGTCCCGAACATTTCGAGCTGGGTGGTCTCGGCGTCGAGATGGAGGTGGACGTGGTGGAGGAGCTTGGGGCGGACGCCTACCTGTATGGGCGAATCACCGGTTCGGGCAAGGTGATCGACGCGCCCATCGTCGCGCGGGCCGACGGGCGAAACCCTCCGCAGAAGGGCAGCCGGGTGCGCCTGCACCCGGTACCCGGGCACCTGCACTTCTTCGGCGTCGATGGCCGCCGAATTTGCTGAACGATCCGGACGGGGGGCTGCGGTGACCACAAACCGTGCCGACTTGGTGTGCGAGGGCGGTGGCGTCCGGGGTATCGGACTGGTCGGCGCGGTGGATGCGCTCGCCCAGGCCGGCTACCGATTCCCGCGCGTCGCGGGAAGCAGCGCCGGTGCGATCGTCGCCTCGCTGGTCGCCGCGCTGCAGGTGGCCGGCGAGCCGTTGAGCCGGCTGGCCGAGGTGATGCGCACCATCGACTACCGGAAGTTCCTCGACCGCAACTTGATCGGGCGGATACCGCTGATCGGCGGGGGACTGTCGTTGTTGACCTCCGACGGTGTCTATCGCGGGGCATATCTCGAACAGTTGCTCGCCAGCCTGCTCCGCGATCTGGGCGTGCGGACGTTCGGCGATCTGCGCACGGGCGAAGAGCCCACCCAGTTCGCCTGGTCGCTCGTCGTCACCGCCAGCGACCTGTCGCGGCGCCGCCTGGTTCGAATCCCTTGGGACCTCGGCTCCTATGGCATCGACCCCGACGCCTTCCCGGTGGCGCGCGCGGTGCACGCGTCGTCGGCCATTCCCTATGTGTTCGAGCCCGTTCGGGTCGGCGGCGCGACGTGGGTGGACGGTGGGTTGTTGTCGGACTTTCCGGTCGAGCTGTTCGACCGGCCCGATGCGCAACCGCGATGGCCCACGTTCGGGATTCGGTTGTCGGCGCGTCCCGGCATCCCGCCCACCCATCCCGTGCATGGCCCGGTGTCGTTGGGACTTGCGGCGATAGAGACCCTGGTGAGCAATCAAGACAACGCTTACATCGATGACCCGTGCACCGTGCGGCGCACCATCTTTGTGCCCGCCGACGAGGTCAGCCCGATCGACTTCAACATCACCACCGCGCAACGTGAAGCCCTCTATGCCCGAGGATTGCAAGCGGGCCAACAGTTTCTGCAAACCTGGAACTACGCCGACTATCTGAAGGCCTGCGGCGCCCCGGTGCACAAATCACCGTGACGGCGTCGACCGTTCGTGCCGCTTATCCGCGCGGGCAGCGGAGCGCATGAACGCGACGCTGCACCCGCGAGACGTCGTCGGGGGAGGGCAGCTGGTTGGTGATCCGGGTGACCTCCACACCGATATCGATGGAACTGATCGGCCAGATCCGACGCGCGATGAGTTCCCTTGCGATGACGGTGATGTCGTCGTCGCAGAGCCGCCGGCGCGTCAATGCCACCAGCGGCACGTACCCGGTGACCGGCATGCCGGAGGGGTAGCCGGCGCGCACAAAAGCCACAATGCTTGTCACCCAGTGCGACAGGTCCATGCGTCCACCTCGCTAACCGCCGCGGCTTGCGTAAGCGGCAGTGCTTGCCATAGCTAGCAACGTACCACCGGCCACGTCATCTGCTGAGTAACGCCACACAGTTAAACGCATTTTTTACGGCCGGCGATGCGGCGCACGGGGAGTGGTCCCGGTGACGATTCGCCGGCCATGGCGCGCCGTAACGACGTTTGGCCGCAAGGCTTTCTAGTATTGCCGGCGTGGTGGATCGCTATGGAACCGATGTACTGGCCGCGGGACGACGCAAGCCCCGCTCGACGGAACATCCGGCCGAACTGGGCCTGGTGGTCGAAGACGTGCAAACCGGATATGTCGGCGCGGTGGTGCGCGTCGAATATGGTCGGGTGGACCTGGAAGACCGACGCGGTCACGTGCGCGGATTTCCTTTGGGCCCAGGCTATTTGCTGGAGGGTCGTCCCGTCATCCTCACCGCGCCGCGCCGGCCGGCGCCGACCGCCGCGAACAGGACCGCATCCGGTTCGGTCGCCGTGTCGGGTGTTCGCGCCCGGGTCGCCCGTGCCAGCCGGATCTACGTCGAGGGTCGGCACGACGCCGAGCTGATCGCCCAGGTGTGGGGCGAGGACCTGCGGATCGAAGGTGTCGTCGTCGAGCAACTCGGCGGCGTCGACGACCTGGTGGACATCGTCGCCGAGTTCGCCCCGGGCCCCGGGCGCCGGCTCGGGGTGCTCATCGACCACCTCGTCACGGGTTCGAAGGAGGCGCGGATCGCCGATGCCGTGCGGCGCGGCCCGGGTGGTGCCGACACGCTGGTCGTCGGCCATCCCTACGTCGACATCTGGCAGGCCGTCAAGCCGCAGCGGCTGGGCCTGGAGGCCTGGCCGAAGGTGCCACGAAATGTCGAATGGAAACACGGGGTATGCGAGGTCCTGGATCTGCCGCACCGCGATCAGGCGGACATCGCCAGGGCTTGGCGCCACATCCGCTCACGGGTGCGCGACTGGAACGATCTGGAACCGGCGTTGATCAGTCGGGTCGAAGAACTCATCGACTTCGTGACCGCGCCGGCTTCCTGACCCCGCGGGCGGCGGACCAGGGCGAATAGCCAGCGCTTAGTTAGGCTACGCTAAGCCGAAAGTCCCGATCGGCGGGACAGAAATTGGGCGTATGCAGGGCGTATTCGGCGTATTCATCGGCACGTTTCTCATCGGTCTTCGCGAAGGCCTAGAGGCGTCGCTCATCGTGAGCATCGTCGGTGCGTTCCTCAAGCGGAATGGCCAGACGGTCCGCCCGATGTTTGTCGGCGTCGGCCTGGCCGTGCTGCTCAGCGTCGGCGTCGGGGTGGGCCTCGACCTGTTCGCCGCCAGCCTGCCGCAGGTACAGCAGGAGATGATGGAGACCGTCATCAACGGCATTGCGGTGGTGTTCGTGACGTCGATGATCATCTGGATGAACGGCAACGCCGCGCAGCTCAAGGGGGAACTCGAGCGCGAGGCCCGTCAGGCGGTCAACCGCGGCGGCGCGTTCGCGCTGGCGGCCATGGCGTTCCTCGCCGTCCTCAAGGAGGGCTTCGAGACCTCGGTGTTCTTGCTGGCGGCCGCCGAGACGTCACACGGCAACCGGTGGTTCGCCGTGCTGGGCGGCGCGGTCGGCATCGCGACCTCGGTCGGGCTCGGGGTGGCCCTGTACTACGGCGGCCTGCGGATCAACCTCGGCCGGTTCTTCCGGGTCACCGGGGTGTTCCTGGTGCTGATCGCCGCCGGGCTGGTGCTGGGTGCGCTGCGCACCGCGCACGAGGCGGGGTGGGTGAGCATCGGCCAGCAGCAGGTGCTCGATCTGTCCGGCTGGATACCCGCCAACTCGGTGCTGGGCGCCGTGACGACCGGGGTGTTCGGCATCCCCGCCGACCCTCGGCTGGTCGAGGTGGTGGGCTGGCTGCTCTACGCCGTGCCGGTGCTTGTCATCTTCCTGTGGCCCGCCCGGCTCGCCGCCGCGCCGCGAACCCGCAGCCGGCTGCTGGCGGCGACGTCGGCGGCGCTGATCTTCGTCGGGGCGGGGCTGGCGATCACGACGCCCGCCGCCGGCCCGTCCGCGGGCCTGCGGGCGCGCACCGTCACCGACCGCGCGGGCCACACCGCCGTGGTGTCGATGGCGACCGGGCCGCACGGGCGCGAGCTGACCGTCGTCCCCCAGGGCAGCTCGACCGCCCACAGCATCGTGCTGATCCCGGGCGACGATCAAACGGTGGACGGCTTGCCCGTGCAGGTGTGGCAGGCTTCCGAGGCGGCCGGGGCCGACGGTGCGCCGGAGGTCTCGCTGAACCAGTTGCTGAGCATGACGGGGGGCCGGCTGCCGGTCGGTCTCGCGGCCGGCCGCACTCCGGGGCCGTTTCAGGGTCAATGGTCGACGACCACCGAGTACACCGTGCTCGCGCGGGGTGATTGCGTGGTGAGCGCGCACGCGACGAGCAACCGCACCGCGATCTTGACCGGCGGTGGGCTGACCGGGGCCAAGACCGTTAGTCTCGGCGGGCTGACGACGGACTGGTCCACCTCCGCTGCCGATGACCACTCGACGGCGGCCGAGATCGTCGCGAGCGACCACAATCGCGGGGAGCGGCAGCTGTGGAATGTCTGGTTGCCGTTGGTAATAGCGGGTTTTGCCTTAGCTTGCGCGCTGTCAGCGATAGCCTCGGTGCGCGCGGACCGCAGGCAGACCGATGAGAGGAAATCCATTGAAGGTGAGTCGCATCGCCCTGGCAGCGTGCCGGTCTCGTGAATTCCTGTTGACTGCAATGGTTCTCGCCACGACGACGGCGTTGTCCGCGACCGCATGCAGCCACTCGGGTGACACCGCGACCCACGCCCAGCCGCCGAAACCGGGCGGTACCAACGCGGTGAAGGTCACCATGGCCAACGACGGCGGCAAGGACGGCTGCGCCCTGGACACCACCAGCGTGCCCGCCGGGCCGGTGACCTTCACGGTCGCCAACACCAATGCGCCCGGCATCAACGAGGTCGAATTGCTCAGGGACCAGCGGATTGTCGGCGAGAAGGAGAACCTCGCCCCGGGCCTGGACCCGGTGTCGTTCACGGTTTCGCTGGACGGGGGCGCCTACCAGCTCTACTGTCCGGGCGCCAGCACCGAATACCAGACCCTGACGGTCACCGGTAATGCGCCCGCGACACCCACGGGCACCGTGGCGAGCATCCTCGGCCAGGGCACCAAGGACTACGCCACCTACATCGTCAACCAGATCGGACAGCTCAACGACGGCGTGAAGGCACTCGATGCCGCCGTGCAGTCGGGCAACGTCGAGGCCGCGAAGGCGGCCTACGCCAAAGCCCGCTTGTTCTGGGAGCGTTCGGAGTCCACCGTGGAGGGCTTCGTCCTGCCGGGGTTCGCCGTCGGCGACAATGCCGGCAGCCTGGACTACCTGATCGACATGCGTGAGTCGACACCGGTCGATGCCAAGGTTGGCTGGAAGGGCTTCCACGCCATCGAGCGCGATCTGTGGCAGGGCGGCGCGATCACCCCCGGGACCAAGGCGCTCAGCACCGAAATGGTGGGCAATGTCGGTAAATTGAACGGCATCGTCGCGACCCTGCAGTACAAGCCCGAGGACCTGGCCAACGGCGCCAGCGACCTGATCGAAGAGATCCAGAACACCAAGATCACCGGCGAGGAAGAAGCTTTCAGTCACATTGACCTGGTGGACTTTTCGGGCAACGTCGAAGGCGCGCAGCAGGCCTACGCCTCACTACGGCCGGGCCTGGAAAAGATCGATGCCAACCTGGTCCGCCAGATCGATCAGCAGTTCCACAGCGTGCTGACCACCTTGGACGGGTATCGCGACTCGACCGCGCTCGGCGGCTACAAGACCTACACCGCGGCGCTGAAGGCCAGCGACGCGCCGAAGCTGACCGCGGTGATCCAGCCGCTGCACCAGAGCCTGTCGACCGTCGCCCAAAAAGTCGTTACGGCCGGTTGATCGTGACCGACGACATCTCCCCACCCTCCGACGGCGCCACGAACGACGCTGGGGCACCGGCGGACTCCGCCACGGTATCGCGCCGGCGCGCGCTCGGCGGCGCCATGCTGGCCGGGCTCGGCGGTGCCGCCATCGGTGCCATGGGTGGCGGCTTCGCCGGCCACGCCATGGCGGCGGGACAGCGTGGTGACGACGACGACACCGTCGATCTGCGCCGCAGCTACCCCTTCTACGGTCAGCCGCACCAGGGTGGAATCGACACGCCCCCACAGCGTTACGCCATGTTCATGTCGTTCTCGCTGGCCGAGGGCGCGGGCCGGACCGACCTGCAGACCCTCTTGGCGCGCTGGTCGGCCGCCGCCGCGATCCTGCAGCAGGGCAAGCCGGTCGGGACGGTGAGGCTGGCCGGGCTCAGCCCGTAGGCCTCCCCGGTGTCGACGGGAGGCTGCACGTCGACACCGGGCTGCACCGTCCCGACCGGCTTGCCCTGCTGCAGGATCGCGGCGGCGGCCGACCAGCGCGCCAAGAGGGTCTGCAGGTCGG
>NZ_LZMG01000180.1:0-31786 GCF_001673615.1 Mycobacterium sp. 1245499.0 | reverse complement strand
CCCTCAAACACCACCGGCGCCAACTGCGCCCGCGCCGCATACAACGCCGCGGTATACCCAGCAGGACCCGAACCAATGATGATCACGTCATGCACAGCGTCGGCGGTCATGAAAACCTTTCAAGCGATCGTCTCTGGAACTGTGTAAACGCCAGCGTAAGCACGGCTGTTCCCGGGTGTGTCGCACCACCCATGGCACCACACTAGGGCCGGGGGACCTGGGTGTTGGCCAGTAGCCCGGTATCGGCCGCGCTGCAGTTCGGGGAGACCGCAAACACCGCCAGAACGTGGGGGCTGTCACCGGGGATCACCAGAATGATGCCCGGGCGGGCGTTGATCTGGACCGGTCGCGCACCCAGGACCTGCGTGGATGCCGGATAGCCGAGGCCGGTGAGGCAAGAGGCGCGCCGCGCCGGGTCGCCGAGGGCGCCGTAATCGGGGCTGCGGTCGAGCAGGCCGAGGATGTCGCTTTGCGAAAGCGGGATCTCCATCGGCGAGGTCGACAGCGTGATGTGCTGGATGTCGCCGGGGGTGTCCGGTGCGGATTCGGGTGCGTGTAGGAGCGCGATGGTGCCGAAGCCGATCGCGGCGAGTACCGCGCACAGGCCGGCAGCTGCGGCGAGGGTGCGGCCAGGGCGGATGCGTGGGCGGGCGGTGTGCGCGGGGGGCGCGGCCGATTCCCCGGACCCGGGACCCGCCGAGCGCAGCGTCGCGGAAACCCGGCCGACCACCTCAGGGGGAGGGTCCGGCGCCGAATCGGGGTCGGCGCCGACGGCGGCGACGTCGCGGCGGACCTGGTTCAGGGCATCCAGCACGCCGGCGGCGTGCGGATCGGCGCGGATTTGCCGGCGGACGCGGGCGGCGGCCGCGTCGTCGAGGATTCCGGCTTGTAGGTCGGCGAGGAGTTCGACGGTCAGCGGTGGGTCCGATCCCGCATTGCGGTGATCCGCCGCATCGTCGCCCGCCACATCCATCGGACCCAGTGTCCGTCATGCACGCAGCGATGGCCACGCGTGGCCCGCTGCGGCGGTCTTTCGGTCGGCTAGTTCAGCCCCTGGCCGGTGGCGGTGTCCGGCAGGGCGTGTGCGCCGGCGTTGAGGTAGCCCAGCAGTTCGGCGAGCCGCACCCGTCCGCGCGCACAGCGGCTCTTGACCGTGCCTTCGGCGACGCCGAGCAGCCGGGCGGTGTCGGCGACCGAATAGCCCTGCATGTCGACGGCCACCACCGCGGCCCGTTGCTCGACGGGAAGCCGCATCAGCGCGCGCTGCACGGCCATCGTGGTCTCGACCTGAGCCGTGCGATCGGCGACCGGATAGATGTCTTCGAGCGGGACGGTCGGATGCGCTTTGGTGCGGCGCAGCCGGTCCAGACACGCGTTGACGACGATGCGGTGCAGCCAGCTGCCGACGGCGGCGTCGTGCCGGAACGCGCCGGCGCCGCGGTGTGCCGAGAGCATGGCGTCCTGCAGCGCGTCCTCCGCGTCTTCCGGGGTGCGAGTCGTCAGCCGGGCGAGCCGGTGCAGGTGCCGCTGATGACGCCCGAACAACTCGCCGAATGCGTAACGGTCGCCGGCCACATGGGCTGCCAGCAGCTCGGCGTCACTGCGCTCACGCTTGGCGTTTCTTCCGAAGCCCACGGCCGGACAGTAACCAATTGCGTATGGCCCGGCACTTCACTCGGAAGGGTCGATGTGAGTGGCCGACAAGCGCCGCGGATTAGGACGCGGCCTGGACCGTGATCTCCGAAAATCCGGCCTGGCTCTTGCCGCTGGTGGATCCCAGCGTCGAGATCCACACCAGCACATTCGATGTCGGCGAGCCGGCCCGGACCGGGATCACGTTGTGGCCGGGCTTGAGCGTGAAGGCCGGGGCCAACACGGTCGTGTCGTTGAGGCTGGACGGCGACGACGAGGACGCGGCGCGGATCTCCACCTTGGTCCCGTTGCTGGGCGTGTCGATGGTGACCTGGCCGACCACGGTGGGGCTGGGCAGCTGCAGGATCAACCCTTCGCCCTGCTTGAAGCTAGGGAACGGAACGGCGTCGGTGTAGACCTCGGTCGCCCAGGCCGTCGACGGATCGCCGTCGATGGCCTGCCCGGCCGTCCCGGCGTTGTCGGCGTCACCGTCGGGGGAGAAGACCGTCGCTTTGGTCGGTTTGACGACGCTGCCCGCGGCGGCGGGCGGGGCGCTCGACGATGCCGATGCGGACGACGACGAGGGGCCGTTGAGGCCCAGCTCATCCTTGTTGAGGCCGCCACCGACATTGCCGAAGATCTTGCTCACGATCGACGCCAGCACCAGTAGGGCCACCACGATGACGGCGAGGCCGGCGCCGACCCCGATGAGCACGTTGCGCCGCCGCCGCGCAAGGGTCGCCTGCTCCTGACCGGGTGAGATCAGAGCCGCCGACGGCGAGGGCGAATCGTCGATCGGGCCGAGCACCTCGGTGCGGTCGGCGACCGCGGTGGCCTGCTGGAGCAGGTTCAAAAGCGTTGAGGCGCTACGTATTCCGCCGTCCTCTTGGACCGCTCGGACGGCGACGGCGGAGATCTGGAAGGGGATGTCGCGGTCGACGGACATGGGCTCGACGGGGTTGCCGGCCGAGTCGCGTTCGGCCGCCGCGAGTCCGCTGCGCACCCCGCTTTCCAGCAGCGGCCACCGATTGACCAGCAGGGCGTAGAGCGCCGCGCCGATGCCGCGGATGTCGTCCTGCGGGTTGGCCTCGGGCATGGTCGCGGGGTAGGCCAGCACGACGTCGCCTTCGATGCTGACCCGCACCCGGCTGGGGTGGTCGATCGACAGCGCGACACCGGCGCGGTGTGCCGCGTCGGCGGCGGCGGCCAGCGACTGCATGGCCCGGACGGCGCCCACCGGTGAGGGCGCGGTGTCGGCCACCTCCTGCAGCGAACCGCCCCGAATCCACTCGGAGACCACCAGGCCGCCCGAGCCGGTGTGCACCACGTCGAGGACCCGGGCGATGCCGGGTTTGTCGATGCGGCTGAGCCGTAGGGTGCGCGACAGGATCTCCTGGAGGACCTCGTCGGGCAGGGCGCCGTCCGGGTCGACGAACGTCAGCGCCACTTGCCGATCCAGGGCGGTATCCAGCGCCTGCCAGAACTGCAGCGGCGGGGCGCCGCCGTGGAACACCAGCAGCCGATACCGCCCGCCGGCGATCCGGGCGCCGGGGACCAAGTGCACGTCGTCTCCCGCGGTGTCCGCCGAACGCTCGCGCGGCGGTTCGAACGGCGTCGGTGCGCGTCGGGCGTCGCCGCGGATATCGCCGTTGGCGTGTTCGGCGGGGCGCGGGGCGGACCGGGGCGGCTCCTCGGCCGGGATGTCCGGCTGGAAGTCGTCGGCGAGCGGCCGTGGCGTGCCGGAACTCGCGCCAGATCCAGCGCTGGGGGCTGCGCTTTCCATCGGGCGGTCGGTCACCTCCGGTCCTTTCGCTTGCCGGGCTCGGTTCGCCCGCTCCGGAGGCCTGCGCCGGATCGGCTCCTGGACCGCATTTACCCCAGGCGGGGATGAATTCCTCTGCTCAGGGTACGTGACGGGGCGCCGGTGAGACGATCGATCCTTCGCACTGGGATTGCGCGGGCGTGGTCCGCGGCCGGTGATGCGGTACCGCAGGGCATCCAGCGCTGCCCGCGCCTCGGGCACCTGCGCGCGCAGCATGACTGCGGCGGTGATCGGCAGCATGATGAGCCCCAGCACGAACAGGCGAAGCAGGGAACCGGCACCGCCGTGGGCGGTGAGCTGATCCAGTCCGAGCAGCCGGTCGACCACGTGGGCGATCAATCCGGCCAGCATGGACGCGGTGAGCGTCACCAGGATCGTGCGGACTTCGCCGGCACCGATCAGGTGGCCCCCGGCGGGTAGCAGGGCGCGGCGCAGCAGCACGTAGCCGATGACCGCGCCGGCCAGAAAGCCGGCGCCGTTGGCCAGCCCCAGAAAACCGGCCACCAGCTTGGGGTCGTGGGTGACGTGCGGCGCCAGCACCGAGCCCAGGATCTTGACGGCCGTGATGACGAGGATGATGACGATCGGCGTCCACGGCTGTTCGCGGGCGTAGAAGACCCGCAGCTGCAGTAGCACCAGCCCGTACGGGATCAGCGTGAAGGCCGAGAGGGTGATCGCGGCACCCAGGTAGCCGGCGTCGACGTCCCCGAAGTGGCCGTAGGCGAACAGGGCGCTGCCCATTGCGGGACCGCCGACGGTCATGAACGCCACGATTGGGATAAGCGTGATCAGCGTCAGCCGGGTGGCCAGGGACAGGTCGCCGAGCACGGCCTTGGTGTCGTCGGCGGCGGCGTTGCGGCTCAGCCGCGGCATCACCACGGTCAGCACCGTCACGCCGATCATGCCGAACGGCAGCATCAGCACCAGCCAGGTGTAGTTGTAGATCGCGGGGCCCGACGCCGCCGCGGTGCTGGCGATCTGGTTGCCCACGACCAGGCCGAGCTGGCTGATCAGCACGTAGAGCACCATCGCGGCGGCCATGGTGCCGAAGCGCTTGAGGCGCTGGTCGATTCCCCACAGCGGGCGCAGGTCGACACGCTGGCGGCGCAGTGCCACCAGCAGCAGCCCGGTTTGGGCGAACACGCCCAGGGTGGTGCCCACGGCGAGCACCAGCAGCTTGGCGTTGCCCATGCGGACGGGGTCGACGGACAGTTCACCGGGAACCAGCACGTAGATCGCCAGGGTGATCAGCGCGACGACGTTGTTGACGACCGGTGCCCACGCCGTGGGCCCGAACACGTTGCGGGTGTTCAGGATCGCCATGAACACCGAGGTCAGGCCGTAGGCGAGGACCTGGGGCAGCAGCAGGTAGGCGAACGCGATGGTCAGCGGTTCGTTGACCTGCGGCGCGCGGCCCAGCATCAGCCGCACCAGCAGCGGGGCGGCCACCACCGACAGTGCGGTGGCGACGATCAGCAGCGCCGTCGTCAGCGTGACCAGGCGCCGCACAAAGGCCGCGCCGCCGTCAGGGTCGCTCTGCTCGGCGCGCGCCAGCACCGGCACGAAGATCGCGGTGAAGGTCGCCTCCAGCACGAGGGCGGCCACCAGGTTGGGTAGCTGATTGGCCACCGAGAATGCGCTGGACAGCGCGGCGCCCAGGATCGCGGCCAGCAGCACCACGCGGGCGAAGCCGGTGAGCCGGCTGATCAGCGTGGCGAAGGCCATCGCCCACGACCGCGAGACCAGCGCGGAGTCGGACAGCTCGGGGCGGCGCCGGTCGATCTCGGCGGCGACGGGCGGCAGCGGGCCGGTCGGCGGTGAGCCCGGCGCCCGGGAAGGCCGGGCCGACTCGGGCAGGCGGTGGTGGTGCTGGGCCTGCCGGTAGGCGGGCGTCATACTCGGTGCTCTTCTTCGACGTGCTCCTGATCCACCCCGTGGTCGGGGTCGTCGCGCGCCTCGTCTGCGGTCGCGTGCCGGGCGTCGGGTGGATCGGGGCGGTCCAGGTCGGCGCGGTCGGGCTGGCCACGGAACCGGTGCCACAGCCGCCGGCCGGCTAGCAGAACCAGCACCGCCGCCGCGGACAGCGTAATGGCGAACAGGACCTTGCCGTAGGCGTTGGAATGCACCGACAACCGGACCGGCTCGCCCAGCCGCAGACCGTCCGGGGTCCGCAGGGTCGCGTCGACGGCGACGCGTTGGGTGAAGTTCACTTCGACGGGAATGCGCAGCGGGAGGTAACCGGGGGGCAGTTCGATCTGACCGATGTCGGTGACGTTCATGCCCGGCGGCGCATCGACGTGCAGCCGCACCCGGATCGGAACGGCCAGGCCGTTGTGCAGCGCCAGCGGCAGCGGGCTGTGCTCGGTGGCCAGGGTGTAGGAGCCGCCGGGGTTGACGATCGTCACCGCGCCGAACAAGTCGTTGATGGTCTTGCCGACCACCGCCAGGCGTTGCTGAGCCAATCCGTTTCGGGTGTCGGGCGGTTCGGACTGGCTCAGCGCGCGCAGCATGTCCTCGCGCAGCGGCGCGGTGTACTGGACGCCGGTCAGCCCGGTGCGGTCGTCGGTCATCAGCGAAGACGTCAGTCCCCACAACCGACCGACCTGGCTGGCGATGCCGGCGGTGACGTCGTCGCCGAACTGGCCGCGGGGAGAGTTGTCGGTGCCGGCCTGTTGCGTGGATTGGTCGCGCGACTGGGCCGCCTGGTTCGCCTCGGCGATCACCGCCGGCAGCGGGCGCGGCACCGCCAGGCCGGACCGGATGGTGGTGGTCAGGGCGGTCAAGATGACCTGGGCGTCGTCGGCCTGCAGGTTCCACGTCGTCGGCGGCACCAGGATCTGGGTGCGCGGGTCGTCACGCCGGAGGGCGTGCCAGAAGATCGAGCCCAAGGCGTCCTGGCGGCGTGCGGTCACCGAATCGTGGCCGAGCCGGACGGTGAGTGACGAGTCCAGGTATGTCGGCGCCTCGGGGGAGGTGCCGGCGCCGGCCAGGGCGGCGCCGACGGCGGGGTCGAACGGCGCGACCGCGACCTGCGGGGTCAATCGCCGCGGCGCGATGTCGACGCCCGTCGCGGCGGAGTCCTGTGCCTCGGTGGCCGACAGGTCGGCGGCGGCGATCGCGACGGTGGTGTCGTTGCCGCTGAGCAGCTTGACCGCACGGTCGGTCAGGGGGCCGTCGGGCACCAGCGTGGCGCCGCGGGTGGAGGCGACGTCCAGGATTTTGTCGATGATGCCGTTGGCGCTCGTGGTGGCGATGGCGCTGAGGCCGGGATCGTTGACGCGCTGCACGGCGTCCAGATCGGCCTGCGCGTAGGGGAGCGGAGCCACGCAGGTCCGGTGCGCCAGCGCGCGCAGGCGGTTCAGCCATTCGGTCGCGGTGGCCTGCCCGGCGCCGGGATGGGTCGGGGTGCCGGGCAGCTGACCGGGTCCGTCGGGGGAGTTGGAGACGACGTAGCCGGCGGTCATCGCGTTGACGGTGACCAGCAGGTCCGGGTCGATCGCCAGGCACAACGCGCGGCCGACGGCGCCGTCGGGGTCGACGTCGTGACTGGTGGCGACTTCGGCGGAGGCCAGCAGGATGTCGAGCCGGCCGCCGCTGGCCAACGAGGTGGCCAGGTCGTCGTCGACCAACCGCACCGGGATGGTTCCGCCCGGCACGCCGGGCGCCAGCCTGGGCCGGTCGGCCAGCGGCCACAGCATGGTCATCGCGACGGGTTTGGAGGTGTCGGGCGCGACGGCCGAGCCGATGTCGTCGGCGCGATCGGGTGGCACCCCGACCACGGGAAGCAGGAAGCGCGCGTTGTCCAGCCGCGCGGGTGCGCCGTAGTCGGGTGTGCCGTTGACGTTGACCAGGATCGGGTAGATGCCGGGCTTTTCCACGCCCAGCGACGGCTTGCTCAGCGCCCGCAGCGGGGCCGACAGGGTGAAGCCGACTTCTTGCCCGCGCTGCAGTTCGGGCGCCACGGTGAGGAAGTCGGCGGCGGCCTGGTAGCCGTCGGTATCGCCGTCGAGGGTGGTGCGCAGGCCCGCGGAGGCGGTGACGGCGCCGGCGTGCTCGAGCCGGACCATGACGTCGCGGACCGGTCGGTCGCCGATGTTGGTCACCATGCCGCTGACGGTCACGACGGGTGGACTGGTCGTGGTGACCACGTCCGGGGTGACTTGATCGATGCGGACGCGGACGAACGGCGTCACCCCGGGCTCGCCCGCCGCCGCGCGCGGCATCACCGGGCCGGTGAGCGCCGCGAGTCCGGCCACGATGGCGAGCACGGCGGCGACGCGCGCCAGGCCGGCCCAACGCAGATGTAGAGCGGTCACGGCCCCGGTCCGTGGCCGTTCTTCCGGCCAGCGGCCGGGTGGTCCGCATGCCGGGTCCGCGAATGTGTCTGCGGGCGGCGCCGCGGCGCGCTGGGCGGCAGCGGTGGAAGCGAGGCCGGGCCGTCGCTTCGCAACTTGTCGATCAGCTCGTCGGCCACCTTGGCCAGGCGGCGTTCGTCGGCGTAGGCGAGCCGGGACGGCAGTTCACCCATGGGCACCCAGGCGACCTCGGCGACTTCGAGATCCTCGTCGGACAGCTCGCCGCCGGAGAAGCGCATTAAGTAGTGGTGCACGGTCTTGTGCACGCGGCGGCCGTCGGTGACGAACCAGTAGTCGATGCGGCCCAGCGCGGCCAGCACACTGCCCCGGATGCCGGTCTCTTCGGCGACCTCTCTGATTGCGGTCTGCTCGGCGGTCTCACCTTGTTCGATGTGCCCCTTGGGCAGCGACCACAGCATTCGTCCGCGCCGGTCGATGCGCCCGATCAGGGCGGCGACCTGTGATTCCCGCGGGCCGTCGAGACCGTCGATGACCAACCCCCCGGCGGAGGTTTCGTGGACGGTGCGCAGCTGGTCCGGTCCGCGGCGAGACGCTCTTGAGCGGCGCGACTTGGTGGCCGTCGAGTCGCCGGTCGCTTGACCGGTGGTTTGATTCTCGGACGAATTCGCGGCACCACGGCCCCGGCGCCGCCCCCGGCGCCGACGTGGTTTGCCTTGTTCGCCGTCCGACACCCAAGCGATAGTAGCTGGCACGGCATATTCTCCCGGAGATACTCGCCGCGCGGTGAGCGCGCGAGCTCACGGCGGAATGTGTCTCGTCAGAACGGGCCTATCGCGTGCGCGATCGCCCATACCCCACCGAAGATCAGTAGTGAGAGTGGTCCAGACAGGCTGCCTATGAGCATTCCGCGCCCGATTTGGCCCATCGTTCCAGAGGCCTGCATAACCAGAGCAGCGATCGCCATGTAGATCAGGACGACGGGAAGTACAAAAACGATCGAGTACGGCATGAAGAGCCAAGTGGTGAACTCGACGACGAAAAGATGTAGTACCGCTACCCCGAAAGTGACCGGGCCATAGCGGGATTTCGATGCCGGAATTAGCGATTCATCGGCCATCACAGGACCTTTCAGCGCAGAACCACGTAGGCAAACACAGCTCCACCGATGAGGAGGACAGCGGAACAGCTCGCGACGCTGAGCGAAAGGCCACGGCGGCGTGACGATTGCGCGGTGCGAAGCACGGCGCTGATCAACAAGCCCTCGACCGTCGTTACCAACAGCGCGGCGCTCAGCCAGGGGCGCTCGCCCGCGGAGGCGCTGTGCGTGCCGAATGGCCACTTGCCCAGTAACCATGCGTTGACGATCAGTATCGCCAGAAGGCCTTGGATGACGAAGGGCGCCGACAGCGTCGCCGTGCGCCAGGCGCGTGCATCGAGAGACTTCGATCGGACAGATAACGGCATGGCGTGATTCCTGACGGGAAGGAGCGACCGATTCTCGCGCGAGGTTACTGACGCTCAGCGCCCGGTCAATTCACCTTTGGTGACGTGCGAGGCTCCTCACACGGGCTTTTCGTCCCCACCCGACTAGGCTGATCGAACGTGCCAGACGCCGCCCAGGATGCCGACCTGCTGACCGCCGCCGCGGTCGCTCTGAATCGGCACGCGCCCATGCTGGCCGAGCTCGGCTCCGCGTTCGACGCCGCGGGCCACGAGCTCTATCTCGTCGGAGGTTCGGTGCGGGATGCCTTGCTGGGCAGGTTGAGCCCCGACCTGGATTTCACCACCGACGCCCGTCCCGAGCAGGTGCAGCAGATCCTGCGCCGGTGGGCCGATAACCTGTGGGACACGGGGATCGAATTCGGCACCGTCGGCGTCGGCAAGGGCGAGCACCGGCTGGAGATCACCACGTTTCGCGCGGACACCTACGATCAGGTATCCCGGAATCCCGAGGTGCGCTTCGGCGATCGCCTCGAAGACGATCTGGTGCGCCGCGACTTCACGGCCAACGCGATGGCCGTCCGCATCACGCCGGACGGGCCCGGTGAATTCCTGGATCCGCTGGGCGGTTTGGCGGCGCTGCGCGATCGCGTGCTGGATACCCCCGCCGCGCCGGAGGTGTCCTTCGGCGACGACCCGTTGCGGATGCTGCGCGCGGCGCGGTTCGTCTCGCAGCTCGGCTTCGGCGTTGCGCCGCGGGTCCGCGAGGCGATCGAACAGATGGCCCCGCAGTTGTCTCGGATCAGCGCCGAACGGGTGGCCGCCGAGCTGGACAAGCTGGTGCTCGGCGCGGACCCGACGGCCGGCGTCGACCTGATGGTGCAAACCGGCATGGGTGAGGTGGTGCTGCCCGAGGTGGGCGGCATGCAGATGGCCATCGACGAACACCACCAACACAAGGACGTCTACCAACACTCGCTGACGGTGCTGCGTCAGGCGATCGCCCTGGAAGACGACGGCCCGGACCTGGTGCTGCGGTGGGCAGCGCTGCTGCACGACATCGGCAAGCCCGCCACTCGGCGCCACGAGCCCAACGGCGGCGTGAGCTTTCATCACCACGAGGTCGTCGGCGCCAAGATGGTGCGAAAACGGTTGCGGGCGTTGAAATATTCCAAGCAGATGGTCGAGGACGTCTCGCAACTGGTGTATCTGCACCTGCGGTTCCACGGCTACGGCGACGGCAAGTGGACGGATTCCGCGGTGCGCCGCTACGTCACCGATGCCGGTCCGCTGCTGCCGCGGTTGCACAAATTGGTGCGAGCCGACTGCACGACGCGCAACAAGCGTCGGGCCGCGCGGTTGCAGGCCAGCTATGACCGGCTCGAGACGCGGATCGCCGAGCTGGCCGCTCAGGAGGATCTGGCGCGGGTGCGTCCCGATTTGGACGGCAACCAGATCATGGAGCTGCTCGGCATCCCGGCCGGTCCTCAGGTCGGCGAGGCCTGGCGGTTTCTGAAGGAACTCCGACTCGAGCGCGGCCCGTTGGACAACGAGGAGGCGACCACAGAGTTGTTGGCGTGGTGGACGTCTCGGGGGAACGAGTAGCGGCAGCCACGCGTCCGAATAGCCATGGACTATTGCATGGCTGGCGATAACGGCGCCGCCTTCTGGCACGGGCAACCCGACCTCGACCTGGACCACGACGGTCACTTCGAATCGATCGGACTCGATTTCGACCACGACGGATTACGCGACGACGCACTCGCCGATCTCGACGGCGACGGCATCGTCGATCACGCGGTGTTGGATCTCAACAACGACGGCACCCCCGAGGCCTACTTCACCGACGACGGCTCCGGGACATGGGCGGTGGCGATGGACCGCGGGGGCCAGCTGCGCTGGTTCGGCCTCGACGGCGTCGAACACACCGGCGGCCCGCTGGTCGATTTCGACGGCCAGGGCCGCGCCGATGCCCGCCTCGTCGACACCGATGGTGACGGGCTGGCCGACCGGGTGCTGCGCTCGGACGACAGCGGCGTGACCGGTTACGTCGACACCGACGGCGATGGCAAATGGAATGTGCGGCTGACCGATTCGGACGGCGACGGTCTGGCCGACGGCGCGAACTCGCTCTGAGGCTGGTGCCGACTTAGCGACGCCGATGTTACTGCGGCACTTGAGCATTGCGTTCCTCGTCGCCCAAGCCGGCGGTGACCCATGGTCGACCAACGCCAGCATGCACGCCGGTCGCCCCGCGCAAATTTCATACCTGGCGCGGGCTTTTCGCGACGCCGGAGTGAGCACGGCGGAGGCGGTCGCCGCCTTCGAGGCTGCCCGGCGCCGGTTCGAGGCGGCCTGGGATCACCAAAACGCGGATCATTCGATCAACAATGCCGCCGAGGTGCAGCGGGTGACCCGGTCGCTGGGCCTGCAGGCCGGGCAATTGCCGCGGATCGCCGTCGATTTGGAGAACGTCGCCGCGGCGCTGGCCGAAGCCCAGCGGGCCTGCACGAGATACCTGGACGCGCTGGAATACGACCTCGAAGACATCGACGACGAGATGTGCGATGCGTTGGCGGACGGCGATACCTGTGGTGCCGACGATCTGCGCACCGACGCCGTCAGCGAGGTTGCGGCGATCGTGGTGCAGCTGCGTCGGATTCGCGACGGGTATTCGGAGGTGCTGACGGCCGCGCTAGGGAGCTTGCGGACAGATGGTGTAGACCCGGCGGAAATTCAGGGCGTCGACGAGCTGGCCATTCCGCCGCCGGACAGCAGTCCGGAATGCGTCAAGCGGTGGTGGGATGCGCTGAGCGCGAATCAAAAGAAGCTACTTGTCGATCAAGGCACGCACGAGTTGGGCAACCTCAACGGGATTCCGGCGGAGGTGCGTGATGCGGTGAACCAGGCCGCGATGAACGAAGATATGCGCAGGGTGGAAGACGTCGCCCGCCGGAGCGGACTGGACCCAAAGACGTTGCGCGACAGCGCGCTGCGCAACCGGGACGCCGATATCTTCACCAGGCCCGAGGACTACGGGCTGTGCATCACCGACATCACCCGCTACCAGAACGCGGTCAAGACCATTGAGTTCCTCGAGCGCGACAAAAGCTCCGACGCCCCCCGCGGTCTGCCGATCATGCTGTGGGCGTATGACCCGCTGGCGTTCAGCGGCAAGGGCAGGGCCGCGATCGCGATCGGCAACCCGGACAAATCCCGCAACACGGCCGTCGTGGTCCCGGGCACCAACAGCAGCGTGCGGGGAGGGTGGATGTCGGACGGCACCGACGACGCCACCAATCTCTACGAACAGGCTGCCCGAGCCGACCCCCAGCGATCCACCGCGGTGCTGGCCTGGATGGGTTATGACGCACCCGAATTCGGCCAGCCGCATTGGCAACAGGCCATCACCGACCCCGCCGAATTGGAACAGGTCGGCACACCGTGGCGGGCGAGGCAAGCGGGTGCGCTGCTGGCCGCCGATGTCAACGGCCTCGCGGCGACACATGACGGACCGACTCCAGCGCACGTCACCGTCCTCGGACACTCCTACGGCTCCACGACCGTGGCCGACGCGTTCGCCCACAGCGGCATGCGTGCCAACGACGCCGTGCTAACCGGTTGCCCGGGAACGGATTTGGCGCGCGGCGCCGTGGACTTTCATCTCGATGGCGGCAGGTTGTATGTGGGGGCAGCGTCGACCGATGCGATCAGCTGGATCGGTGAGGCGGGCAGCGACCTTCCGAACGGACTCAACGAGACGCTCGGCGCGCCGGTGGGACCGTTGGCCGGGCTGGGCGGCGACCCGGCGCATGCGGGTTTCGGGGCGGTGCGGTTTCGTGCCGAAGTCGCCGGCTCACACAGCGTCATGCCGTGGTTCACCGACCACTCGCTCTACTACGAGGTGGGGAGCGAGTCGCTACACAACATGACCGCGATCGTCACCGGGCACGGCGATGGTTTGGCCGGGGAAGGCATGCTCGCGCCCGAGCGGGCCCCGGCGCGGATAGCCGTTCCTCGTCAGGTGCACACCCCGTTCGGAACGGTGTCTTTACCGCATATCGGGTTCCAGCTACCGCTCACCGTCGACCCGGAATGGGATCGGCCGGCGCGCTCGGTCACCAATGGCCACGCGTTCTAGCGGCCGCGGTGTCGGAGGCGGTGAATTGACCACTCGAGAATCGGCATTTAGCCTGCTCACAGGTGTTATGACCCGGAAGGAGTGCCGATGTTCGTAGATACGGATCTTTTGCACTCGGGAGGCAATCAGTCGCACCGCGCCGGCGGACACGCTCAAGACGGCGCGGATCAACTGGCGGGCGGAACCGTCGAAGCAGGAATGTTCGGTGACTTCGCCGCGGCCGACGCGTTTCACAGTGCAGTCTCGGCCGCACACGGCCAGCACGTGAAAACCCTGCAGGGTCACAGTGAGACGCTCACGGGTGTCGGCACGAAGGCGCACCACGCGGCCAACGGGTTCACCAACATGGACAAGGCCAACGCCGCCGACATGAAGGCGCTCCGGCCGAGCGCTGGCCCCTCAACACAAAACGTCTGAGGAACGGGCGTGACGGAGGATCCGCCCTCACATCCGGGTGTAGTACCGCATGCTGGTCCGCCGGTAGGGCAGTGGGGACCGGGTTACTCCGCGCCTTCCGCGCCGCAGGCGCCACGCTCACGCATGTGGCCGGCGATCGCGATCGGTGCGATGGTTTTGGCTCTGGTCTCGACGGTCGTGGCGGTTATTGCGTTGGTTGCGGCGACGTCGCGGTCATCGGGTTCGAGTTCGGGGCCTACCGCGGCCGCGCCCTCCTATAGCGTCGCCGACGTGTCTGCGGCGCACCAGAAGTTGTGTGACGTGTATAAATTCGTGGCGCGCGTAGTGCAGATAGAGACAAATGGCAAGAACCCGGATCGCGCAAATCTGGCGACTGTGAATAGTACGGTGATGCTGCAAGATGCAGTGACCAGTAGCCCCGCGCTTGCCCGTGGCGACCGTGCCGCCGCGCTCGCGCTGGCCGAGTCGTATAGCAATGTCGCGGCCACATCTAGCTTGGCGACCGGAAGCGACGATCCAGCGTGGCAGTCGGCCCTTAATGATGCGAACGCGAAGGATGCTGCGTTGCGGAGCGTTTGTGGTGGCAGCTGAGGTGCCACCCACAAAGCGGCGGTAATTGCTCGGCGGCCCATTACCTGTTCAACTGTTGAAGCGACGTTCCGAGAGACAGTCTCGGAAGCGCTTGGAACTAAAAGGAGGACGCATGGTGGGGGATTTGCCTCCGGCTCCGGGGGAGGGACCGACTATCGGCCCGCCGCCAGGCCCAGCGCAATGGGCGCCAGCATTTCCCATTCAACCGCCAACCCGTCCACGGACGTGGCCGGCGATCGCATTGGCCGCGCTTGGCGTGTTGCTTGGCGTCGCTGCTCTGGTGGTCGCGTTGGCGCGGCCTTCAACCGATAAGCCAGTGCCCACATCGACTGCGTCGCCGACATCTTCGTTTACCACCGATCAGACTGCGGCTGCGCATCAAAAGTTGTGCGACGCATACAGGCTCGCCGCGCGTGCAGTGCAAATTGAGACGAATGGCAACAGCGCAGAGCGTGCCGGCATTGCAACTGTCAACGGCGCGGTGCTCATCCAGCAGGCATTGAGCGCTGCCCCTGCGCTTCCAGGCGCTGACCGAGCCGCTGCTGTGGCTTTAGCCGAGGCATACAGTAATGCGGCGGCCGTGGCGAGCCTGGGTGACACTGCGGCATGGCAGTCGACCATTGCCGACGTGAACGCGAAGGATGCCGCGATGAAGAAAGTATGTGGCATCGGATAGTCACCACCCACAGGACAGCGGGGATTGCTCACTGCTTACTTAGTTGTTCCACTATTGGAGCGTGGCGCAAAATCTTACAGCCAGCGTCGGAGCCCGTTAATGAGATGAGGAGGACGCAATGGCCGGGGATTTGCCACCAGCACCTGGGAGTGGGCCGACCGCGGGCGCTCCCGGGCCAACGCAGTGGTCACCCGTATTTCCCAGCCCGCGACAAGCTCGTCCACGGGCATGGCCAGGGCGCTCTTGGCGGGAGCAGCTACAGTCCTGGCGATCGCTGCGTTGATTGTGGCGCTTACGCGACCATCAAGTTAGACCAGTCGCGTGCGACCACGGTGCCGTCGAGCGTTGCTGCGGACATGCCTAATTCTCACCAACAGCTGTGTGACGTGTACTCGCGTGCTGCGCGCGCAGTTCAGATCGAGTCGAACGGCGGTGGAACAGCACTCGCGCGGATCGCAACCGTCAACGGCGCCGTGCTTGAGGCAGCGGCCGCGGCTCCCGGGCCAAAGCCCGACGAGCGGTCCGCTGCGCTTGCGCTCGCACGTTCTTATCGCGACCTGACTGCGATCGGAAGCGTGGTCAACGGTAGTAGCGACCCTGCATGGCAGTCAGCCATCGGCAATGGCAACTTTGCGGACGGTGCCATGAAGAAGGTGTGCGCCCTGGGATGAGTCCACCCAAAGTGCCGCGGCGATTGGGCACTGTTCGGTTCAATTTTTGACCTACTGAGGCGCCCGAACGAAAGAATGTGCGGCGGCTTCGCCGAAAGCCGCTGCGAACTTGAGGAGGATGCATGGTCGGGAAATCGCCTCCGGCTCCCCGGGTAGGGGCCGAGCACTGGGCCGCCGTCAGCGCACAACGCAATGGGTGCCGGCCTTTCCTATGCAGCCACCACCGCGTCCACGGGCATGGCCGGCAATCGCTTTGGCCGGGGTTGCCGCCTTGCTAGGGAGTGTTGCGTTAGTTGTCGCACTGACACGACCTACCGGTGGTCAAACTGACAGCGCTGCAATCACTTAGGCGATGCCTACCTACACTGCTCAGCAAATTGCTGCAGCGCACCAATAGCTGTGTTCGGCCTTCGCGCTTGCTTCGGACGCAGTCAAGACACATTCTTCGGGGGTCCGAGCTCTCGGAAGGATTGCGCACTAATGGGGCTGCTCTGTTGGATGCAGCTGTGACCGGTGAACTTCCGGCTGCGCAAGCAGGTGAGGCACGCGCCCTTGCAAACGCATATCGGACGGCTGCGGCCGTAGCTTCCTCAGCTGCCGCCACCGACCCGCGGTGGCAAGCCTCGGCGAACGACGTCAACGCAAAGAGCGATGCGCTGCTCGCGACTTGCCATAGCTAGTTCCACGTTGCTGGACCCGACCGTCGCGACTGGTTTCTGTTTAAGCAGGTCGAATACCTTAGGGCGGTTCGTACAGTCGATGAAAGCAAACACGACGACACCCCGTCACGAACTACCGCAGTCAGACGAAGTTCATGCCAGCGTATGAGGACTATCAATGCGCGGTGAATTGCTTGCTGTCCAGTCGCCTGCTCAACTATTGGATGGGTGGAGCGGCACGAGGAAGTTCTAGGTGTCATGTGCGAGGTTTCGGACCCGAGGAGGACACGCGGTGGGAGATCTGCCTTCGATCCATCATGACGAGCAAGCTGCCCATCCGCCCGCGGAAAATTGGCCGGCACCCCACTTCCCACCGCCGGTGTCTCGTCCGCGACCGTGGACAGCAATTGCAGTAGCGGTAACGGCAGCAGTAGCCGTCATGGCGTTGGTGGTAGCACTGATTCGGCCGGCGGCTTCGAGACCGGTCGTTACCACGACGGCACCGACTTACACTGCGGCCGAGACTAGTGCAGCGCTGAAATCACTTTGCGACACCTACAAGCTCGTCGCACGGGAGGTAGACATCGATACGGGAGGGCAAGACCGGGCGCTGGCCCGCATCGCGACGACTAATGGCGCCGTAATGCTTGACAACGTCGCAGCCAATCCTGCTCTAGTTGCTAAAGCCCGCGACGCTGCTCGAGCATTGGCCGCGGCATACGGAACGCTTACTGCGATGGGGAGCAATTTTGTGGCTACAGATGCGCAGTATCAGGCCGCGCTCGATGACATCACTGCGAAAGATGCCGCAATGAAAAGCGTGTGTGCGAACGGTGGTGGCTGACCTTCCGCCGGGTAAGTGGTCAGCCGCGCTCGTTGGGGCGTGGTGGCCAACACCGTCGACCGCACTCCGCGCTGGTGCGCAGCACTGGGCCCAGGCTTCTGCGGAGCAACAAGAATATTCGCAGCACCTGCGAACCCATTGGACAAAGATCGCGGCCCACAACGAGGGCCACACGGCCGACGACCTCATTTCCCGGTATCAGCAGGGCGAGAAGTTTCACCTAGATCTCGCGGAGAAGTATCAGACCAAGGCGGCGGCCTTCAATTCAGGTGCGGACGCCATCGATTATTTGCGCAGCCGCTTGTCGGATATAGCGAATACAGGCAATAAGGAGATAGATGACATCCTCGCATCCAAGAAGCCGCCGCCAGAGCAACTAGCGGAGGTGCAAGCGGTCCAGGCGCGTTGTAACGCAGATGCGGCGAATGCCAGTCGGGACGCGGTCGACAAGCTAATGGCCGCGACGCAGAAGATCCTTGATGCTGAAGGTGTCGGTGGGGATGCCAGTTCTTGGGCACGCGCAAACGGGTTCAATGTCGATGGCGCCTCGCCACCTAAACAAATCAGCCAGCAGGATCTGAATTCGCCGGAGCCCCCTGCTTTCGGTGGCAAACAAGGGGCGGACGCACCATCGCCTGATAGTGGACCGGTAGACCCGGCCTTCGGTCCCAAACAGGCATTGGGTGCGCCCCCAGGTGGGGCAGGCCACGGACCCTCGCCCGGCCCATCCCCGTTTGGTGGCACGCAGGGAGCGACTGGAACGTTCCCCGGCGCTTCGTCAGCGCCGCCCACCGGGGTGACAATGCCCGGTGGCGGTGGATCGGTTTCACCAAGCGTTCCTGGTGTACATGGTGGCGGCATCCCTGCGTCGCCTGCCGGCTTCGGCCAGGGTCTGCAGCCTGGGTTAGGGCAAGCGTTCACGTCGGGATTGGCGACCGGCCAGGCGACAGGACCTGGCGGACAAGCGTTTACAGCGGGGCCGCTACAAGCGATGGAGGCTGGCGGGCCTCAAACTCCTCAGGCGACACCAGCAGTGACGCCGACCGCGCCGAGCGCCGGGGCCTTCATACCTACAGCAACCCCCGCCGACGCGCCTCCGGCCGCATCCCCCGCTCCGGTGGCCACCGCCGGCGCTCCAGTAGCGCCCGTGATGACAGGGGCATCGTGGTCGTCGCCCGCACCGACCATTGGCGGCGGTTCGTCGATTCCCTCAGGGTCGTTGCCCGCTTACGGGTCTGATCTGCGTCCACCAGTGGTGGCGCCCCCGTCTATACCCTCCACGCCTGCCGGCCCGGTCTCCGGAGCACCCGTGGCGTCTTCGCCGGCATCATCGCCCTCCGCGGGTGGGCCGCTTGTTTCTCCGGTTGAGCGGACGGCCTCAGGAGCCGCCGCGGGCCAAGCCGGTGCGGGGTCATCGACGATGGCTGGCGCATCGGCAGCTTCAGCGGCAACGGGCGCGGCCGCCGGCACGGTCTCCGCCAGGACGGCCGAACAGCAACGGCTACAGCGGATTGTCGACGCGGTAGCCCGCCAGGAACCGCGGCTGGCGTGGGCGGCAGGATTGCGCGATGACGGCGTCACGACGCTGTTGGTCACCGACCTCGCCGGCGGGTGGATTCCGCCGCATGTTCGGTTGCCCGCCCACGTGACCTTGCTCGAGCCAACGGCGCGACGCCACGACGCGAACTTGGTAGATTTGCTCGGCGCCATCACGGTCGTGGCTGCGCATCACGCCAACACTTATGTTCCCGAACCGACTTCGGATGAGCCCGTGCTGAGCGGTGATCGGCCTGCCCGTTCGGCCGCGCCACAGGTCGATGAACTCGGCCCCACTTTGGTGGAGGCCGTGCGCCGCCGCGATGGTCTACCGCGGATCGCGCAGGCTATAGCCGCGCCAGCGGTGCGAAAGACAGGTGTACTCGAAAGCGAAACCGAGATGTTGCGCGAACGCGTCGCTGACGTCCAGCACGCGGTGCTGGCAGCGTATCCAGACCACAATCCAGCGGCTGTGGCGGATTGGATGCTTCTAGCGGCTATCGAGGCGCTAATTGATGGACACGAGTACCTCGCCAACTATCACCTGGCCTGGTTTGACGTAATCAGTCAGCCGAGTCACCGCTAGTCCGGATTCGGTGTGAATAGCGATTTCGTCGTGCTGTGTCAAAATGGGCTTGTATGCGAATGCATGTTTGATGGACTTGGGAATTTGCGAGCGGGGTGGAGGTGAGTTGTGGGACCACGAGTCAGGGATACGCCCGGCACGAAGTTTGACGGCGTTCCACCGGCGGTGCCCGGCCCGGGGCCAAATCCACCGGGCGGCTCCTCCATTGTCGACGGTTGGCAAGGGGTAGTCGGAGGAGTCGGAAACGCCGGGGTCCCCAAAGACGCAGCCGACGCAGCCGCAGCAGACGCGGATCGCCGCGCCCATGCCGCTGACGCGGAAGCCAAGTTCCCTGCCAACGAGGCGAACAGCCAGCAGGACATGCAGATGATCCAGCAGATGCTGCAGAGCGTGACCGGTGCGGTCGGCGGGGCGATCGGTGGCGTCATGGGACCGCTGACGCAGCTGCCGCAGCAGGCGATGCAGGCGGGTCAGAGCGCCCTGCAGCCGCTGATGAGCGCAGTCCAGGGCGCCCACGGCGCCGGGCTCGTTAACGACGCGCACCTGGTCGACAGCGTCGGCAGCGGTGGCGGCGGCGCTGGACTTGGCGGCGGTTCCGGTGGCGGCGGCGCTGGCCTCGGCGGTGGTGGCACCACCCCGGCCAGCTCGTTGGGCCCGCCGCCGGTGCCGACGTCGTCTCCGCCGACGACGCCCGCGGCCGCCAAAGCGCCGATGATGCCGCCGACCGGTGGCATGCCCGCCATGCCCGGCCAATCCGGCATGACCGGCATGCCGATGATGCCCCCGGGCGCGATGGGCGCCGGCGGCGAAGGCGGCAAGAAGGACAGCCCGGTCGAAAAGCGGATCACGGCCCCGGGCGTGCCCAACGGCCAGCCGATCAAGGGCCGCTTGACGGTGCCGCCGAGCGCCCCAGGCAACAAGTCCGGCGAGGCAAAGCCGACCGTCGTCACCAACCGGCCCAACCGCCGGATCGTCATCATGCCGTCCGACGACGAGCCGAAGGAATAGCCCACCAAACAGCCCACCGAAAAGTGAGTGGTCGGGTAATTCGCGCGGCAGTAGGGTCGCTACGTAATCGCGGCCGGCCAAGCCCCAATGCGCGGGTCATCTGGGATTGCCCGTTATTGACAGCAGAACTGTCGATACGTGCATGCTATTGGTACGTCTGCAGCGACCGCGGAAAACGCGGCCAGAAGGGTGTGGGAGTACTAACGCGAAGTGTCCGGCACGGATGCGGCGCCCACAGGGCGCACAGGTGGGTTAGGGCGGGGACGTCGGTGACCGATCCCCTGAAAATGCAAGCGGTCACGGCGTTGTCGCGCGCCCACAATCTGTACGCGCGACCCACGCGGGACGACGGGATCGGCGACGCACCGGCGCAGACGCAGGCATACGCCGAGGCGATGAAGCGGCACAGTGGCCTGCCCGCCACGGCGGCCGCACGGTCGGGCGCCGCGATGACACAGTTGGCTCGGCTGGCCCATGCCGATCGGGCGCTGGGGCAGATCATCGCCGCGGCGCGGTCCGATCACGCGCACGGCCGCGCGGCGACGAGGGTCAACCTGGACGCGGCCCTGACCGATACGACGCCGGCGGCCGATACACCGATGGGGCGCCGCGAGGCCGTCGCCCGGATGGCGGCCCGGCTGCGGACCCAACACCGGCACGTCGCCGGATCGCGCCGCCGGGCAAGGCTGCTCGCGCGCCGGCTGCGGCGCCTGCACTACCTGCAAGGGCGGTCGATGCACAGCAATCAGGGCAACGGACGCGCGGCGGTGTTGGCGGCTATCCGTAAAGCGTTGGACATCAAGGGTATTCACGATCCGGCGGCCCGGGCTCGCTGGGAACGCGGCATGGACCTGGTCGCTCGCCGCGAGTCCAACTACGACGCGAACGCGGTCAACGGCTGGGATTCCAACGCGGCACGGGGCACGCCGAGCAAGGGTGCCTGGCAGTTCATCGCGCCGACGTTCGCGGCCTATCACCAGCCGGGCACCTCGCGCGACATCCACAACCTGGTGGCGCAGGCGTGCGCGTTCATCAACTATGCGATGGGCCGCTACGGCGTCGCCGTCGACGCTTCGAATCTGGCCGATCGGATTCAGCAGGCCGATCCTCACCGAGCGCCCAAGGGGTACTGAGCATGCCGCTGAGTTTGTCTAACCGCGACCAGAACTCCGGGCACCTGTTCTACAACCGTCGCCTGCGCGCGGCCACCACCCGCTTCTCCGTGCGCATGAAGCACGACGACCGCAAGCAGACCGCCGCGCTGGTGCTGTCGATCCTGCTGGTGGCCATCGCCTCGGGCTGGATGCTGCTGCTGAACGTCCTGAAACCCACTGGCATCGTGGGGGATTCGGCGATCATCGGCGACCGTGATTCCGGGGCGCTGTACGCCAGGATCGACGGCAGGCTGTACCCCGTGCTGAATTTGACCTCCGCGCGCCTGGCGACGGGCACCGCAAACCAGCCGACGTGGGTGAAACCCACTGAGATAGCGAAGTATCCGACCGGTCCGCTGGTCGGCATCCCCGGAGCGCCGGCGGCGATGCCGGTCCATCGGGGCGCGACGTCGGCGTGGGCGGTCTGCGATACAGCCGGCCGCCCGCGCAGCCCGGAACGCCCGGTGGTGACCTCGATCGCCGGCCCACTCGACGGTTTCGACCGCGCCACACCGCTGAGCGAGGACGCCGGGGTGCTGGTCACGTTCGAGGGCAACACCTTCGTGATCTGGGGAGGCAAGCGCTCCCAGATCGATCCGTCCAACCGGGCGATCACCCTGAGCCTCGGTCTCGACCCGGGAGTGACGCTGCCGGTGGAGATTTCGCGGGCCCTCTACGACGCGCTGCCCGCGACGGAACCGCTCGGCGTCCCCGCGGTGCCCCTGGCGGGTACCCCGTCGACGTGGGTGTCGGGCTCGCAGGTCGGCGCGGTGTTGCAGGCCCAAACCGCCAGCGGCGGCAAACAGTTCTACGTCCTGTTGCCCGACGGCGTCCAAAAGATCACCAGCTTCGTCGCCGACCTGCTGCGCAGCGCCAACTCCTACGGTTCCACGGCACCTCGCGTGGTCGCTCCCGACGTGTTGGTCAACATCCCCGAGGTGAACTCGCTGGCGGTGGACTACTACCCGACCAAGCGCCTGAACTTCGTTGACACCGCGGCGGATCCGACCACTTGCGTCGGTTGGGAGAAGGGCTCGACCGACCCGCAGGCACGTGTCATGGTCTACAACGGACGCGGACTTCCCACGCCGTCGTACCTCGACAACCGCATCGTGCACCTGGTACGCGATGACCGCGACCCGGCATCGGTGGTCGCCAACCAGGTGCTGGTGCTGCCGGGTGCGGCGAATTTCGTGACATCGACCAGCGGCGTGGTCACCTCCGACTCCCGGGAGTCGCTGTTCTGGGTGTCCGACAACGGGGTGCGGTTCGGCATCACCAACGACGACACGACGTTACGCGCGCTGGGCCTTGACCCGGGGTCGGCGGTGCAGGCGCCCTGGCCGCTGCTGCGGACCTTCGCGGCGGGCCCCGCATTGTCAAGGGAGGCAGCGCTGGTGGCGCGGGACACCGTACCGGCGCTCGGCAAGGTGGCTGTGGTGACGACATCGGCGAAGCCGGGAGGCTAGAGAATGTCCAAGAAAGCGTTCCCCATCAACCGCGTCAAGATCGAGCCGCCGAAACCGGTCCGGGTGGCGCCCAGCGCGCCGATCGCGCTACCGGAGCGCGAGCCGCGCAACATCTGGGTGATGATCGGGGTGCCCGCGCTGATCGTGGCGCTCATCGGCACCATCGTCATGCTCTACGTCTCCGGCGTGCGCAGCCTGACCACCGGCTTCTTCCCGCTGATGGGCATCGGCGCATTCAGCATGCTGGCGTTCTCCGGCCGCTTCGGCCGCGCCCGCAAAATCACCTGGGGTGAAATGGAAAAGGGCCGTCGCCGCTATCTGCGCGACCTCGACGGCAACCGCGACGAGATTCAGACCGCGGTGTGTGCGCAGCGCGAATGGCAGAACTTCGTGCATTCCGATCCTCGTGGGTTGGGCGCAATCATCGGCGGCCCGCGAATGTGGGAGCGCGGGCGCGGCGACGCCGACTTCCTCGAGGTGCGGCTGGGCACCGGTGTGCAGCACGCGCCGGATTCGGTGCTCTCGGTGACCTGGCCCGACATCGCCTCCGATGAGGAGCTCGAACCGGTGACCGGGCAGGCGCTGCGCGATTTCATCTTGGAGCAGCGCAAGATTCGCGACATTGCCAAGGTGGTCAACCTGCGATCGGCGCCCGGCTTCAGCTTCGTAGGCGAGGACCTGGACCGGCTGCGCTCGCTGATGCGCTCGGTGCTGTGTTCCCTGGCCGTGTTCCACAACCCGCGCGACGTCAAGTTGATGGTGGTGACCCGCAATCCCGAGGTGTGGTCGTGGATCGTGTGGCTGCCGCACAACCTGCACGACGAACTCTTCGATGCGTGCGGCTTCCGGCGGCTGGTCTTCGCCACGCCCGAGGAACTCGAGGAAGCCCTGGGCGCCGAACTGCACATGAAGGGCAAGCGCGGCGCGTGGACACCGCTGGCCGCGGCCAGCCCGACGGCGATGGGGTCGACGCTCGAAACCGGCGCCGACACCGTAGATCTCGGGCCTCACCTGGTGATCGTCGACGACAACACCGGCAGCCCCGACGCATGGGAGAGCGTGGTCGGACAGGTCGGTAAGGCGGGAATCACCCTGCTGCGCATCGCCTCCCGGGTCGGCACCGGCGTGGGCTTCGGCGACGACCAGGTGTTCGACCTCAGCGAACGCCACAGCTCACCCAACGGCTCGTTCAACGGCAAAATCGCGTTGCACCGCAACGGCTCTGACGCCGACGGCGAGGACAACCGCCCGGCCCCGCTGCTGCGGGTGCGCGGCAAATTCTTCGCCCACGCGGATCAACTCTCGATACACCGCGCCTACCGCTACGCGCGGGCGATGGCACGCTGGTCGCCGACCAGCCGCAGCGAGATCAACGACTCGGTCAGCGGTGCAACCGAATTGCTGCGAGCCCTGGGCATCAGCGACCCGCGGGACTTGGACGTCGACCGGTTGTGGGCGGAGCGTCGCGGCCGGGGCGACGAGCGCTGGTGCGAGGTTCCCGTCGGGGCCAAACCCAATGGCGAGCTGCAGAACATCATCATCCGCGCCAAGGACTTCGGCGGCTTCGGCTTCCACTCCGTGGTCATCGGGACCAGTGGCTCGGGTAAGTCGGAGTTCTTCCTGTCGTTGGTCTACGGCATCGCGCTGACCCACTCGCCGGAAACGTTCAACGTCATCTTCGTCGACATGAAGTTCGAGTCGGCGGCCCAGGACATCCTCGGCATCCCGCACGTGGTGGCCGCGCTGTCGAACCTCGGCAAGGACGAGCGCCATCTGGCCGAGCGGATGCGCCGAGTCATCGACGGTGAGATCAAACAGCGCTATGAGTTGTTCACCTCGGTGGGTGCGCGCGACGCCAACGACTACGAAGAGATCCGGCTCGCCGGACGCGACCTGCCGCCGGTGCCGGTGCTGCTGGTCATCGTCGACGAATACCTGGAGCTGTTCGCCAACCACGAGAAGTGGATCAACCTCATCATCCACATCGGCCAGGAGGGCCGCGGCGCCAACGTCTTCTTCATGCTGGGCGGGCAGCGCCTGGACCTGTCCTCGCTGCAGAAGGTCAAGTCCAACATCGCCTTTCGCATCGCGCTGCGCGCCGAGTCCGGTGACGACAGCCGCGAGGTGATCGGCAGCGACGCCGCCTACCACCTGCCGTCGAAGGAAAACGGCTTCGGCCTGCTGAAGGTGGGCCCGCGCGATCTCGAGCCGTTCCGCTGCTTCTACCTCTCCGCGCCGTTCGTGGTGCCCAAGACCAAGGAGGTCGCCACCACCGTCGACATGACGCTGACCAAGCCGCGGCTGTACAACTGGCAGTTCCAGCCGCTGGACGCCTCCGATGCCACGGCGCTGGAGGCGGCCGCCGCCGTCGACGCCGAGCCCGACGAATTCCTCTACTACGACGACGGTTTCAAGCGGAAGAAGATCGTCGACGTGCTGCGCGAGTCGTTGCATGAGGTGCCGCACCGCTCGCCGCGCCGGCCGTGGCTGGAGCCGCTGGAGGAACCCGAGACCATTGATGCCCTCGTCGCCGGATACCGGGGCAAGCCGTGGCACGTCGACTACGGGCACAACGCGGGCCTGATGTTCCCGGTGGGCGTCATGGACATCCCCGAGGAGTCCAAGCAGGTCGTGCATGCGGTGGATGCGTTGCGCAGCAACGTGATCGTGGTGGGTGCCAAGCAGCGCGGCAAGACCACCACCCTGATGACGCTGATGTGCTCGGCGGCGACGATGTACACCCCGTCGCGCGTGACGTTCTTCTGCATCGGCGGGGCCACCCTCGCCCAGGCCGCGTCGCTGCCCCACGTCACCGACATCGTCTCGCCGAAGGACGCCGAGGGCATCGAGCGGATCTTGAGCAGCATGGACGCCTTGATCGATGCCCGTGAGGATTCATTCCGGCGCCTCAAGATCGACCTCGACGGTTTCCGCGAACGCCGGTTCGGGCCGGGGAGCGACGGGCTGGGCGGCACCGACGCCAACGACCCGTTCGGCGATGTGTTCGTGGTGGTCGACGACTACGACGACCTGTACTCCAAAGACACCGTGCTGGGCGATCGCATCATCTCGCTGAGCAGCCGTGGCCCCGAATACGGGGTGCACGTGATGTGCAGCGCCGGCGGCTGGATTCACGGGCAGCGCCAAAGCCTGCTGCAAAACGCCACGGCGCGAATCCAATTGCGGCTGGCCGACCCCAGCGAAAGCCAGATGGGGCACTCGTCGCTGGAGTCGCGGGACGCGGCCCGGCGGACGCTGAACCGGCCAGGCTTCGGCCTGACCGACAGCCTGCACGAACTGCGGGTCGGTGTGCCGGCGCTGACCGACCCGGCCACCGGCGCGGTCGTCAGCATCGTCGACGTCGGGGCCCGCATCGCGGACGTCGCCGGGGTCACCAAGCACGCCACCCTGCAGCGACTGCCGCAGCGGGTGGCGCTGAAGGCGATCCTGGATTACGAGGCGGCGCGCCCCAGCGGCGACGACCTCTCGATCGCCTTCGCCATCGGCGAGCGCCACGAACTGGGGCCGGTTCCCATCAAGCTGCGCGAGAGCCCCGGACTGATGATCCTGGGACGGCAAGGCTGCGGAAAGACGTTGTCGCTGGTCGCCATTGGCGAGGCGATCATGAGCCGCTTCAGCCCCGAGGAAGCGCAGCTGACGCTGATCGACCCGAAGACCGCACCGCACGGCCTGCGCGATCTGCACGGTCCCGGCTACGTCCGTGCGTACGCCTATGACCAGGACGAGATCGACGAGGTGATCACCGCTTTGGCGCAGCAGGTCCTGCTGCCGCGGCTGCCCCCGAAAGGCCTGAGCCAGGAGGAGCTGCGCGAGCTCAAGCCGTGGGAGGGCCCGCGGCACTTCGTGCTCATCGACGACATTCAGGACCTGCGCCCGGATCAGAGCTACCCGCCCAAACCACCGGTGGGAGCGGCGCTGTGGAAGCTGATGGAACGCGCCCGCCAGATCGGGTTGCACGTCTTCACCACCCGAAACAGCGCGAACTGGGCGACGCTGCAAATGGATCCGTGGATGCGTTTCCAGAACTCGGCGAAAGTCGCTCAGCTCTACATGGACAACGACCCGCAGAACCGGATCAACCGGAACGTCCGTGCCCAGAACCTGCCGCCGGGGCGCGGCCTGCTGGTGAGCGTCGACGGCGACGTCGAAGGCGTGCTGGTCGGGCTGCCGTCCTCGGTCATACCGCCGCAGCAGTAACCCGTTGTCGCTCCGGCGTTTTCACGCTCGGCGCCGCGGCGCGGCGGGGGAGCGGGCTCGGCCACCAGAACCACCGGCCCAGCAGGGCGACGATGGACGGCACGATGAAGGCCCGCACCAGCAGAGTGTCCAGCAACAGCCCGACCGCGACGGTCGTGCCGATCTGGGCGACGCTGAGCACGCTGCTCGTCAACAACGCCAACATGGTCAACCCGAACACGATGCCGGCGACGGTGACCACTCCGCCGGTGCCGCCGAAGGCCCGGATGATGCCGGTCTTGAGGCCCGCCGCCGCTTCCTGTTTGATGCGGAGCGCGAGCAACAGGTTGTAGTCGGCGCCGACGGCGATCAGCGCGATGAACGCGAAAGGCGCCACGGCCCAGTGCAGGTCCTGATGCAGCAGGTGCTGCCAGATCAGCACGCTGGCGCCGACGGCTGAGGCGTAGGAGGTGACGACCGTCCCGACGACGACCACGCCCGCCACCGGGCTGCGCAGCATGACCGTGACGATCAAGAAGATGAGCACCAGCGCGGCGCCCGCCAGCAGCGTCGCGTCGCTGGCGACGAAGCGCTGCAGATCGGCCGTCACCGGGCCCACGCCCGCCAGGTCGACCTCGGTCGGAGTCAGTGTCCCCTCCTTGGTGGCCTCCTTGATGGCGGCGCGCACCTGATCGGCCCGCTTAGCGCCATCGGCCCCCCATTCGGAACCGTCGCCATAGACCAACAGGTATGCGGCGCGACCGTTTTCCGAGATGAGGTGGCGCAGCGCGGTGGTGTACCGGGCGTCGGTCAACGCGCGCTGCGGCATGTAGAAGTCCCCCGCGGCGCTGCCCTGGAATTGCGTCGCGATCTCGTTCAGGTAGTCGGTCAGCTGATGCATCTGCGGCCCGAGCGTGTCGGACAGCGTCAGCAAATCGCGCGTGGCCGAACGGGCCTGTCCCAACGCGTCTTTCATCGAGGCCACGCTCTGGGGCAGGGTGGCCATCGCGGTGGCGGCGGTGGTCGAGCCGCTGGTCAGCTTCGCGGCGCCGGAACCCAGCCGCGTGGACGTCTGCACCAGGCTGTCGACGGGCTGAAGCACCCGGTCCACCGTCGAGCAGATCGGGTTGGCCGCGCAGTCGGGGGTACGCCCGACGAAGTCTCGCAACGGGTCGAGGTAGCCCGACACCGTCGTGACGTTGCGTTGCAGGCCGTCCATGCCGGCCCGCATGTCTTCGGCGGCGCCGGACATGTCCGCCAATCCTGCACTGCCGCCGCGTAATCCGTTGCCCAACCCGTCGACGGCCCGCTGCGTCTGCGCCAGCGCACCGTCCAGTTCGGAGACGCGCCGGAGGCGCTGCGTCAGCGTCTCCATCGTGTCCCCGAACTGGCGGCCGAGCACACCGGCCTGATAGCTCAGCGTCGCCTGTTCGGGAACCTTGCCGTCCGGGCGGCTGGCGGACTGCACGGCACGCACCCCCGGCACGGCCATGATGTGACGCGTGATTCGCTCGATGGCGATCAGGCCGGCGGGGTTGCGCAGGTCGTGATCGGCCTGGATGGCGACGACGTCGGGCAACAGCGAGTTCGCCGCGAAATGCCTTCCGGCGCTGGCGTAGCCGCGGTTGGAGTCGGTGGACGACGGCGTCGCGGCGGGCTCGTTGAAGCCGACCCGCATGCCGGCCAACGGCAGCGCGACGAGCAGGCACAACCCCAGCGCGGCGACCAGGATCGGGCCGGGCCAGCGCGCCACGGACGTCCCGACCCGGCGCCACCGCCGCGCGGTGGTGGACGGTCGCGGTTCGAGATACCCGCGACGTATCGCCAGGCTCATCAGCGCGGGCGTCAACGTCAGCGCCGCGACCATGGTCGCCAGAATGCCGATGGAGCAGGGCAGCCCGGCGCTGCGGAACGAACCGACTTTCGCGAACACCAGGCACGCCAGCGCGACCGATACCGTCAGCGCCGATCCGATCACCACGGGCGCGATGGAACGGTAGGCCTGCGTCAGGGCCTGGGCAGGGGCGACGCCGTTGCGGCGACCTTCGTGATAGCGGCCGACCAGGAAGATCGCGTAATCGGTACCGGCACCAAGGGTCATCGCGGCCATGAGCGCCACCGAAAACAGCGACACCTCAACCACATTGGACTGGCCGAGGGCGGCGACGACGGCGCGCGCCAAAGCCAGGGCGAGTCCCACCGAGATCAGCGGTATAGCCGCCGCGACCGGCGATCGGTAGACCACCAGCAGTAACAGCAGGATGAGACCGATGGTGGCAGCGGTGATGCCGAGCATCTGGCGGTCGATCGCGGAGAACTCGTCGACGATGGTGGCGCCGGGTCCGGTGACATGGACTTCCAGGCCCGACGGCGGCGCGAGGTTGTGGATGGTGCCGCGCACGGCGTCCACCGAATCGCGCGCCTGCGCGGTGCCGAGCATTCCGGCGAGCCGCACCATCACGCTGACCGCCTTGCCGTCTGAACTCTGTGCGCCGGCGGCCGTGGCGGGCTGCGACCACAGGTCGGTCACCGCATACACGTGGCGCTGGTCCGAACCCAGCGAGGCCGTCAACGCGTCGTAGAACTGGCGATCCTGTTGCTTCAGACGCTGATTGCGTTCCAGCACAACGTAAACGAAGTTGTTGCTGGGTGTCTGGTTGAACAACTGGGCGGCTCGGGCGGCCGCCTCGGCGCTGGGCGCGCCGGGCGGCATGAAGGACCGGGCATGGGTGTCGACGACGCGCTCCAGTTGCGGAACCGCGAGATTGGCCGCGGCGGCCGCCAGGATCCAGAGGCCGATGATGACGACCGCGTAGCGCGACGTCAGGCGCGCAAGGCTTCCCATTCGGTCATGCAACGGTCTGCCGATCGCTGGTGGGTCCGCCGAACAGGCCCACGGCCACATGCTCGCCGCGGGTGAGGGAGCGCACCCGCAGCGACCGGCGGGTGCCGATCTCGACCAGCGCGTGCAGTCCGGGCTCGGCGGCTTCGAGATCGGCGAGCACCTGCTCGGCCGACGCGCCCTCGTGGGCCGCCTGATCCAGCTTGGCCACCAGCATGGTGATCCAACGCTGGCCGAGTGAGAGCAGCAAGCCCTCCTCGTCGCCGAACAGCTCGGACACCTCGGATGACTTGTCGATCAACGCAAGTGCCGCCTCGGGGTCCGTCTCGGCGGCTTTGATCACCTGGGCCATGAAGGCCATGCGGTCGTGCAGCAGTGTCCATGTCATGACTCGACGTTAGGAACTCGGCCACCCACCGCGCGTCGTGCCGAAGTGCAGTCTTTACCTCCTACCACGGGCGGAGGCGGGTGCCGCCCGCAGCAGGATGTGACGACGCACGGGGCTCTTCTAGGATTGGACGATGTTGCACGCCGCAGCGGATCACCTGCGGGAATTGCTTCGCCGACGAAGCGAGCTGATTCCCGTCGGTATCACCTGGGCGGCGTTGATCTCCGTCGATGTCGCCTTGGTGCTCGGCGGCGTGATCGGGACGCTGCAGCGGCCCGTCTCCGACCTGCCCGTGGCGCTGACCGCGTTCGCCCTGGCGTTGTCGCCGTCGTTCGCGTTCTTGATCTTCAACATGAAGATGACCCCGGGGCCGTTGTGGGCCACCTGGTCGGCTTCCTCCGCGCTGACTTTGTTCGGTACGTCGGCGCCGATTCACGCCGATTTCGGCCCGGCGTTGTTGGTCCTGATGGTCCTGGTCGTCGCGACGCTGGCGTCGGTGCTAGTCGGCCTGTTGGCTGCTGCGTCGGCGGCGGCGCTGCTGCTCGCCGACTCCGCACTGCACCGCCTCGACGCGGTGGTGTTATACCTCGGCTTCATCGCGGTGGGGTGGCTCCTCGGTTACCTGATGCGCACCCAGCGGTTGCTGCTGGCCGAACAGATTGCGGCGCAGGACATGCTGGCCGAACACGCCGCCGCCGACGAACGGCGGCGCATCGCGCGCGAAGTGCACGACGTCATCGCCCATTCGCTCAGCATCACCCTGCTGCACGTGACCGGCGCGCGCCGCGCGCTGCAACAGGATCGCGACGTCGACGACGCGGTCGAGGCTTTAGAACAGGCCGAGCGACTCGGCCGCCAGGCGATGGCCGACATCCGTCGTACCGTCGGGCTGCTCGACAACTGGCCGACCAAGGCCGCGCAAACCGTGCCCGAACCCGGTATCGACGACATCGCGCTGCTGGTCGAGGGTTTCCAGCGGGCCGGTCTGGCCGTCGCGCTGTGCGTCGAAGGGCCCACCGATCACGTCTCGGCCGCGGTCGGCCTCGCGCTGTACCGCATCACCCAGGAATCGCTGGCCAACATCGCCAAGCATGCGCCCGAGTCGAAAGCCGGTGTGGTGCTCGACATTTCACCCGCATCGGCGAGGCTCGCCGTCACCAACCTGCTACCCGCCGCGGTGACGGCCACCCGGTCACCCGAAGGGCGCGGTTTGCGCGGCATGCGCCAGCGCGTCGAGCTGCTCGGCGGGGCCATCGACGTCGGCCCCACCCGCGACGGGTGGTCGGTGTGCGCCGAAATACCGCTGCAGGAAGGCGATACCGCCTGGCGGCCGAGTCGCTCGGCCTGTTCTAAAGCCTCGACCGCGTCGTCGACGTCGCGATCCTGTTGCAGCGCGC